>RFYV01000235.1 GCA_009921265.1 Betaproteobacteria bacterium
GATCATGTTGTTTTTGGCATCCTCCGGGGTGGCACACGGCACTGATCTTGTGCTGCGGTGGCGGCGGCGGGCTGGGGAGCGTCAACACGATAGGTCGGAACGTAATCATTAGCCTTTGTTAATATCAGTCTGATCGTTGAGTGCAGGTCGGCAATTAGAATCTGAGACTTGGTCGAGGGCTTGATCTCAATCGAAAAAAACGCCCCTGAGGCAATGTTGGAGACGCAATGATTTTTCTTTTATTTTTATCCAAAAAGATAGACCGGATCAGCGAATGGATCGGCCGCTGGGTCGCTTGGCTGGTACTCGCTGCTGTTCTCATCAGCGCGGGAAACGCCATTTCGCGCAAAGCCTTCAACATGAGTTCCAACGCTTATCTGGAAATTCAGTGGTACTTGTTCGCTGCGGTTTTTTTGTTGGCCTCGGGATACACCATGCTGCGCCAAGAGCATGTGCGGATTGACGTCATCTCAGGCCGATTTTCCAAGCGTATACAAATCTGGATTGACATCGTGGGGCTTTGTATCTTTGTGCTGCCATTTATTTACATGATCATCAAACTGGCGATGCCGCTCGTCATCAACGCCTTCGTCACCAAAGAGATGTCATCGAATGCGGGTGGTCTGATACGTTGGCCGGTCTTTGCCCTATTGCCGCTCGGGCTTCTTCTGCTGGGAATGCAAGCGGTTTCTGAACTCATCAAGCGCATCGCTTTTTTGCAGGGACTGGTACCAGATCCAACCAAAAAGCAGGGTGTAAAAACACCTGAAGAAGAACTTGCGGAGTTCTTGTTGCAAAAAGAAGTAGCAGCCCGCGAAGCCCAACTTTCAGGAGTCCTCAAATGACAGAGTTCCTGCTCGCCAACATGGCGCCAATCATGTTTGCCTCGCTAATCGTATTCTTGCTTTTCGGCTATTCGGTGGCTTTTTCACTGGCTGCCTGCGGGCTTTTCTTCGGGTTTGTCGGCGTCGAACTTGGCGTTATAAAGGCTGCTTTTCTGCAAAGTTTGCCGCTGCGCATGTTTGGCATCATGCAAAACGATACGCTACTGGCAATCCCATTCTTTACATTCATGGGCCTCATCCTAGAACGCTCGGGCATGGCCGAAGACCTGCTAGATACCATTGGCCAACTGTTCGGGCCAATTCGTGGCGGCCTCGCCTATGCGGTGATTCTGGTGGGCGCGATGCTGGCCGCCACCACAGGGGTGGTCGCTGCGTCGGTGATCTC
>RFYV01000236.1 GCA_009921265.1 Betaproteobacteria bacterium
AAACCATTTGCAGGATTATAAGGGGCATCCTGTCCTAATTGAGTACCATTCATGTCAAAGTATGTAAGAGTATACTCTACTCCACTATATACTCTACACATCAGATAGAATATATTATCTGTAATAGATGCTGCAGTAGATGAGGTGTTAGGATTCGTGAGAGATGTAAGTGCAAAGCTAGGATTTAATGTGCTATAATAGTCAATGTAAGGGAATGCACCCTGAGCATATATACCTAAGCTATAAGCTCCATTGAATACCTCCTGGTCCTCTATAATCTCATCGTCTAATACCTGAGTCTTTCTTTGATCGGCATAGCTTACATTACCATTAGCTGTAGATTCACCAATGGTAGAGAATAGCACATTGACAGTAAACTGATTAGCAGTAGCAGATAGTACTGTATGTAATCCCTCAAGTGCAGGATTATTTGTAGGACCTGTACCTGTCTGAGCAATCACTACCTGATCACCTGCAACGAAGCCATGAGCTGTGAATGATATCCTCACATTACCACCGTTATCCTGTAAAGTTGTAATATAGTCTATGTTATCTATATACTCATACCCTAGTCTAATTTTATACTGATACCATGACTCATTGACTTGACCTGATGTAAAGTTCCATGTCACTAATGACTGCATCAGTCTAGAGATATCCTGCTCACCATAACCTGTACTGAATACAGGTAGCACTCTATACTGAGCTATCAGAGTATTAGATCCAGCAGGATAGATGCTAAAGATGTATCTAAAGCCAGGCTCATTCTTATTAGTATTATCTATGATATACTTAATAGGATTATAAGCAGGCATCATTACAGATGGCTGTGCTATGATTGTAGTACTAGGCATTATTCTCCTTTAAGAGACTTTAACTCTTCATACAAAGCTAATAGCTGTGACTCTTTTTGAGCAATCAGTTCCTCTTGAGTAGGTCCTTCTACTTCAATAAAAACTACTTCAACAAGTCCATTCTTGTCATAAATTTCATTTCTTAATTGTGCCATGATTATGCTGCTGTTAAATTTATTACATACATACTTGCTGTAGCTAAAGTAGCTGTCCCAAGTGTAGTTGGTGCACTACCAAAAGTTGCAGCTGCAGTCACACTAGTATAAGCAGATGCAAAAGCATTAGTAGATATTGGTATAGTATTCGCTAAAGACATTGTAGACATTTGAAAAACTGCATTATTTGTATAAACCCCTAACCAATAAGTAGTACCTGC
>RFYV01000237.1 GCA_009921265.1 Betaproteobacteria bacterium
ACATTCAAAGCAAACGCCAACATGATTCAAAAAATCACACAGGCCTAGTCGAGAGGCGGCGTAACCGCCATGTCGTATTACACCACAGCCAGTAAGCAACTCATTTCTAACTACGCGTGCATCAGCACGTTAGAACCAACAGAAATTACTATTGGCGAAAACATCACGGTTAGCGCTTTGGGTGCGCCGTTTAACGGCACATTCAAAGTGCTTGACATGCCCCAATATGAATTCACTGGCGTTGACTCAACTACAGGCGAATTTCAATTTGATGTCAATGTGCCAAGACCCAATCAAATTATTTATGCGGCTACCGGGTCAAATGTTCAATATGTTGTTACTTACGACGGGTCAGTGGAATACACGCAAACCTGCACATGGATTACCGTCGCCGCTTTAATCACATTTTTGGGCGTAACCATTACAAACCCGTCAGACGATTACACGCTGGCCACACAAGCCACAAACGCAGCAAACTTGTTTTGTTATCGTCGCAGGCAAGAGTCCGGCTACCACGACGCATTGAGCACATCGCCCGGCGCAGATGCCACATTAGGAACGCTCATGTATGGTGCAGCTTTGTGGCGTAGTCGAGGGTCAATAGAAACCGCGTTTGCAGCGTTTGACACAATGGGAACACCAACCCAACAATCATTGACACCGATAGTTAAGCAATTGTTGGGCATCCCTCGACCAGCGGTTGCTTAATGGCTTACACCGATTTACTCAACGAAGCCATAGACGATGTAGCTGCCACGTTGGCGGCTGTCTCTGGTATCCGTTGCGTAACAGACCCAACCAAATTGGTTCCTAATTGCGTGTTTTTGTTAGCGCCAAGTTTTACGACATACGGTGGTAACGGCAACATTGTGACAATGGATTTTCCAATTAAAGTTGTCGGCTCTGGGCCTGCAGGGTTGCCAGTGTTGCGCGACATCCTTGCCATTGTGGCGTTGGTGTTGGCATCATCGGTTATTGTGTTGTCTGGTCAACCCGGTTCAATAGAGATTGGCGGCGCATCATTTCCGTGTTACGACTTAACAGTGAAAGTGCAGGCACAAACCGCATGACATATACAATTGCGTCCAGCAAAGTAGGCATAATTGGTGAGCCGTTTATAGTTGCAGAAGGCGTAAACGTCGCTGCACTACTTGAAGGCGGTTTCATAGTTGAGCAATCCACACCTAAACCCAAAAAACCTGCTAAAACTAGTACAGACACCAACGAGG
>RFYV01000238.1 GCA_009921265.1 Betaproteobacteria bacterium
TGTCAAGATGTGCGAAGACAAGGACGTGCAAAAACTGACTTTTGATTCGTACATGAACAAAAAGCTCGAGCGCACAAAACCCATGGCCCACGTGAAAATATTTTTCAAGGACATGGCGCACCTGATGGGCATGGCCAAAACCTGACATACGTGAAGACAGCATGCGTTTGCCTGCTGTCCTGTTCGCGCGGGTTATGGGTTCGATTTATCGGGCAGCATCCGCATTTGAGTAAGACAAGCTTGGTGAAATGAAACATCACACAAAACAGGTTCAGTTTCACTGTGTGGAAATAATTTGAAAATAAACTTAACTTAACTGGCTCATTTCTAAAAGGACTTAAAAATGTGCAGATGGGTTGCTTATGCGGGTCCGGAAATTTACCTTGAAGACTTGATCTTTCACCAAGAGCATTCCATTGTTAGTCAAAGTCTGGCGGCTACTCAGTCTGCTTGGGTCACCAATGGAGATGGATTTGGTGTAGCTTGGTACACCAAGCGAACAACCCCAGGTTTATTCAAAGATGTTTTACCTGCCTGGAACGACAACAATCTTCGATCACTTGCAGCGCATATACAAACCAGATTGTTTTTTGCGCATGTTCGTGCTGCTACAGGTACTGCAGTCAATAGGAGTAATTGCCATCCGTTTATTTGGCAAAACTGGACATTCATGCACAACGGCAAGATTGGCAATTGGCGGGAGTGCAGAAAAAATGTTGAAGACTTGATCGACCATGTGCATTACCCGCACAGAGAAGGCACCACAGACAGTGAGGCTCTTTTCTTGGTGGCACTAAGCAAAGGGCTGGTTCACGACCCCGTCGCTGCATTTCAAGAAACTTTGCGTGATGTGAACAAAATCATGGGTAGATACCATTCGGACGAACCCATGCGAATTTCCTGTGCCCTGACCAATGGCCGAGATATCTGGGCCTTTAGATATTCCAGCGACGACCAATCTCCCAGCATGTACTTCGGCACACCACATACTCGTGCCAACGAACAAGGTTTAAATCCAATCACCACCATCGCATCAGAACCTTCGGATTCAGATGCAACGCATTGGTTCAAGGTTGAGGAGCGTAATGGCATTCATTGGACTGAGCGTGAGCTACGGCATTTCAAAATTACGGTCTGACTTCGATAACGACTGTAGAAGATTTTTAAGTTCGTATAAAAATCACCTGTAAGGCGATTTGCG
>RFYV01000239.1 GCA_009921265.1 Betaproteobacteria bacterium
TGCCGCAAGGGATGCAAATATGTGCGCACTGCTTCGCATCCCGCGAGGTGATTTCTCAATGGCCACGCGCGCATTAGACAACGGTGCGATGGGCATTGTGGCGCCAAGTGTGGCCACGCACGAGGAGGCGCAAGAGATTGTTCAAGCACTCAAATACCCGCCCATGGGCCGTCGATCCATTTCTAGCAACATGCCACAGTTTGATTACGATGGCTCAGGCATTGCCAACAAAATAAAACAACTCAATGAGACAACGCTCATTGTTGCCATGATTGAAACGCGGCAAGGTTTGTCCAATGTGGACGCTATTGCTGCAGTACATGGTATTGATATTGTGTTGATTGGCACCAACGATTTATGCGCAGAAATGGGTATCACCGGACAGTTTGATCATCCTGATATCAACCTCGCTTATGAGCAAGTGATCGCTGCTTGCAACAAGCATGGGAAATGGGCTGGCATGGGGGGTGTTCGCAGTGTTGAATTGATGCGCAAGCACATTGCCAATGGTGTTCGCTTTGTTCTGGCAGGATCGGATTTAACGCATTTGGCCAGCGGTGCGGCAGATCAGGTGACTAAGCTGAGTTGAATTTGAATTACGATCTTTGAGTTCTTGCCTGTTTGAAATTCAAATGAGTGCCGCTGCTATTAAAATCAAGTTTCGAGAGAAACGCATCGATGACAATCAGCGGTGAGCGTATCGAACATGTGATTCAAGCTGTTGACGATTTAGAAAATCTAGTCAACGTGAAAGACCTTGTTTCCTTGTGTATCCGCTCAAGTGCATGATGAAAATATAACAAATGTACTTGGCGACAATTCATTAAGGCCGTGGTCAACATCACAAAAATTTTCAGCTACCTTGTTTACTCCGGTTTGATATTAGCCGACTGAATCACACGACCAAATTTTTCATAATCGTCATTGATACGTTGTTGAAATTCAGCTGGAGTACCTCCACCCGCAATGCCACCTACGCCACCCTCAGCAATGGTTTTGCGTACCAAAGGATCGCGAAGCGCTGCACGTGTTTCAGCAGTTAGCAGGTCCACAATGGCTCGTGGGGTGCCAAGAGGCAATGCAAATCCCACCCATGAGGCAATCTCAAATCCTGGGTAGGTTTCATGAACCGTAGGCACATTGGGAAGTGCATCTAAGCGCTCTTTGCCGGTCTGCACGATTACCCTAAGTCGGCCCGCA
>RFYV01000240.1 GCA_009921265.1 Betaproteobacteria bacterium
CGGCCATTCTTCCCTGGCAGATGAAAACCCGTGTGCAGGAAGCGATGGGCCCGGCTCACGTCGACCAGGATGCTCTGGCAGATAAGGTGATTGAAAAGGTCAACAGCCGTATTGCGGAATTAATGCCGGATTTATTGCGTGAATCGGTAGACCAGGTGCTGAAAGAACACGCTCAGGAGCAGCTTAGAAAGAATTCTTAAGTTCTTTTTAATGAATCAATGCATTGATTGATCACTAATCAACTTGTCCGCTATTATCGTTTTCATTTCATTTTTTATTCAAGGAGCTTCAAGTGAAAAAACAATTGAGCCTATTAGCTTTTGCAATTATTGCAACCGCTTGTTCACAGAAACCGGAAGTCATAAAAATCGGCCATGTAGCACCTTTGAGCGGCGCCATTGCCCATTTGGGAAAAGACAATGAGAATGGCGCGCGTCTGGCCATCGAAGAATTGAATGCAAAAGGCATTTCCATCGGCGGTAAAAAAGTCCAATTCGAATTGCTGGCTGAAGACGATGCTGCCGATCCCAAACAAGGTGCATCTGCCGCGCAAAAACTTATTGATCAAAAAGTTAACGGAGTGGTTGGGCACTTGAATTCGGGCACTTCCATTCCAGCTTCCAAAATATATAGCGATGCTGGTGTTCCCCAGATTTCCCCTTCTTCCACCAATCCCAAGTTCACCCGCCAGGGCTATAAAACCACGTTCCGAGTGGTGGCTGATGACGTCCACCTGGGCGGCACTTTAGGTCGCTACGCCATTGAAAAATTGAGCGCAAAAAATATTGCAGTGATTGATGACCGCACAGCCTACGGTCAAGGTGTTGCGGATGAATTTGAAAAAGCTGCCCAAGCTGCTGGTGCCACGATTGTCGGCCGCGAATTCACCACTGACAAGTCCACCGACTTCACAGCTATCTTGACCACCATCAAAGGCAAAAAACCTGACGTGATTTTCTTCGGCGGTATGGACGCGGTTGCCGGTCCCATGATCAAACAAATGAAGGCATTAGGTTTGAATGCCAAATTCATGGGTGGGGATGGCATATGTACCGGTGAACTTTTCAAATTGTCGGGCGATACGATTGCTGATGAGCAGGTCTACTGTGCTGAAGCCGGCGGTGTAGAAGGTCCTCAGGAAATGATTTTGGCTGACTTCAATGCCAAATTCAAAAAGCGCTTCAATGCAGATGTGCAGAT
>RFYV01000025.1 GCA_009921265.1 Betaproteobacteria bacterium
CTTGGAACTACGATGATTTGGGAATGGGTGAAAGAATCTTTCCACGGCAAAGGTTGACACATATAGTAATTCATATATGGCAGTCACAACCATCGGTTTAACTTCCCTCTTTTTCGGAACCGCTTCATCTGGCTCACAAGTAGTTTCATCCTATGAAGAAACCTATAAATGCGAACCAGTAGAGCTTATGAATGGGAATGGAACTTTTCAAGCAGTTGCATATCCTAACGCTCAAGTAACCATTAACGGAACAATCATTAGTGGTACTGCAACTGGACTTGTCGGAGCCTCTCTTGCCCTACTAACTACTGGCAATACATTTTTAACAATGACTGGAATTTCGACTTTTTATATTGAAAATATCTCACGTAATGCGACTAACGATGGATTTACTGAAACGACCATCACGGCTATGGGATGGCAAAACCTTGGAAGCACAAGCTAAAGAAAGAACTACTTAAATGGCAGCCCCTAGAATTATCGGAACATCGACTTGCTTCGGACTTGTCGCAGCACAAGGGACGATGGAAGTTACAAGTACACAAGCCTCTGGAACCTCGAATAAGGCGGAAGCGAAAAACATTAATGGAGGAACCTCGACGGTGGTATACTTTGGCAAGAAAGCCGAATACAATGTTGAGGGTTTTATGACCGCAACGAACTCCGTTACAATCGGAGGTTCTCTTGCCCCCACTAATCTTGCTGGATTTAACGGACTCGGAGCATATTACCTAGAGGAAGTTACTTTGACAAAATCAAGCGAAGACTTTACTAAGCTTAAATATAAAATTGTTGCCCGAGACGGCATAGCCTAAGAGATACCTAAAATGAGATTCCTAAAATGTTACAAGCTGGCGACCTAATCTTTACAACCAATAATCTAAAGCTGGCTTGTGCCTTATTCACGTTGGGGCATAAATTCCTAGAGGGAGAATCCAGCATCATTGAGTCCAACAATAATAAGCAAATCTATTTTGCATTCAACGATGCTGGTAGTTTAGTTAGTGCTGACGCTAGGAAGTGGGCTGGAGGGCTAGAGGCAATGGAAGCAGAGGAACCCCTTGCATACCTATGGGCTTATGCTCACAATCGAGATCGTCTACTAGATGAGATCAAACAAGCAACTCCTATGGTTCGAGTAGTTAGTGGAGATAAAGTATTGCTCTACCCAAAAAACGCAACGGCTGAACAAAAAAGAAAGATAATGACAAAACTATGAATACAGACTTAATGACTGACGACGAGGCAATTCAATCTAGCACAAAACGCACGGACTCTTTTATCAAGAGTGACTTTAAGATCGGAGAACTCAAGCTCAGACCATTTACGGCAGGAAGTCTTTTGATTCTAAAGAAGGTAGGCAATCACCTTATAATGGGCGGACAAACTGACAACGCAGAGTTCGACATTCTGAGTTTTATCTATATCCACACCGCACCTTTGGCCGAGGTTCGGTATAAGTCTTTTGATAAGCAGAGATTTTGGGAAGCAGTTCTTGAATGGGCGGACAAGGTTAAGGTTCAAGAATTAGAACAAGCTGGTAAAATTATTGAAGAGATTATTGTTTCTTCGGGTCTAGCCATTGCTAGCCCAATCGAGGGTAAGGGTGGAGGAGACGCAAGCCCAAACTAGCCGAGCCAGAGTGGATATCGGTGTACGTCATCACTCTGGCAAGTCAAACTGGATGGAGCGAAGAGTTCATACTTTTCGAACTACCTCTATCTAGGGGATTCCAGTATCAACATTCCATTTGGAGGATGCACGGAATTAACACAGAATGGGGTAATCGAGTGAGCAAAAGAAAAGATGACATTATGAGGTTGATAGGTATATGAATATGGAACTTCAATGGGACGATAAACGTCTTCAATTTGGCCTTAGCTCTCTCACAAGAGACGTTAATAAACAACTAGATAAGTCCGCTTGCCGTCTCGACGAAGACGCTAAAAAGGCTTGGAGGAATACGATGGGAACAAAAGCCAAGCTATCCAACGGAAAGCGAAAGGGCAGGGAGTGGTTCTCCTTCGATAGCAAGAAGTGGTATATAACTAATCGGTGGCGTGTTCCAGACGTTGTATGGGCTGGAAGAAATTATATACTAGACAAGAGGAAGCAGGCAGACGGCTTAATTGGCAGGCTTATGTCTAAGAGAAAACAAGAAGAACTTGATAATGCCCTAGAGAAAGCTATTGCTACTTTTGAAACAAAATGAAAACCGCTAATTGTGCCCTAATTGCCGATACGTCTAAGTTCGAAACGCCAATCGAGCGTGCAAAAACTAAGCTAGTTTCATTCGGTGCGACGATAAAACAAGTAAGCTCCTATGCTCAAGTAGCTAGTGGAGTGTTTAACAAAATGGTTGGGTTCTCGGAAAAGATAAATACTATTGCTGGTGCTTTTAGAAACGTAGCCGATGGAGTTAAGTCAGTACAATCTATAATCCAAAATATGCCGTCATTATTCGAAAAAATAAAAACAACGGCTCAAGGGGCGTACGATAAGATTAAATCAATATCTCCAGCACTAGCTAAAATCGGAGTGGTGGCTGGCGTTGCTGGAGTAGCAATCTTCGGAGTCGTGAAGGCAGTAGGTGCATTAAAGGGCGTTGGCGGAGGGGTTTTTAGCTCTATTTCTAGTGCAATAAAGAACGTTGGTTCTGTTGCGGGAGGAGTTGCGGGGTCTATCAAGGGAGTATTCGGAGGTGCGGTTGGAGCGTTAGGAGGAATTGTTGGGCTTGGTGCGAAAGCAATCGGAGGCTTGGGCGTGGCGTTGGGAGCTTTAGATCACTTCTTTAAGATTGGGATTATGAGTGCGATTGAGCTTGGTGATCAATATGATGTGCTATCAAAAAGGACTGGAGCATCTATTCCTTTCTTATACGACTTTGGGAAAATCCTTAAAAATAATGGGATGGATGCCAGCACCGCAGGCACAGCAATACTAAGTCTACAGCGGTCTTTGGGCGGAGTGAACGAGCTTGGGCAACCGACTAACGAAATGATTAAACGGCTAGGGCTTAACTTTGCCGACCTACAAAAGCTTAGTCCAGAGCAACAACTTATTATGGTTGTTGGGGCAATCAAAAAGCTAGGCTCCGAAACTGAGCAGACTAGAGCACTATTCGAAATGTTTGGGCGGGCTGGAATGAACCTTAAGGCAGTTATGAAGGATGAAGCCTTCTCAAAGTTAGGAGTAAATTTTAGCAAAACTGGAGAAAATCTAGCCAAAAATGCAGAAAACTTTGCCAAAATATCGGCTCAATTAAGAGATTCTGGTGCATTCTTTAGAGACTTCTTTGTAACGCTAGCTGGTTCTGTAGCTCCTTCAATACTTGAACTATTTGATATGTTTTCAAAGGGCGGAGACTTCTTATCAGACTTTGGTACAAAAGTTGGGGCACAGCTTAAGTTCGCAATCGATATATTTATCGGTGCATTCAAAAGCGGGTCAATCCTAAGCACAATGAACTCAGTCTTTGAGATTGCCTCTATCACTTTGCAGTCTCTTCTTGGCAGGGCATTCCAATATGGGTCAAACTTATTTGGGGCACTAATGAACTCTAACATTATTCCGACTATAATGAGTAGCTTGCTAGACGGATTGATAGGCACGGCAAAAGCATTGACTGGTCTTTTAATTAAAGGCTTTGAGGAACCGCTTATATATTTCAAAGATGTATTCGATAATATAGTTCAAGAGATTGTTGTTCGGCTAGCCGAGGGACTGGTGAATGCTATAATTCCATTCGGAAATATTCTAAGCAAATTTGGAGTAGACTTTGGAGAAATGCTGAACGTGCGTGGAAAACTAGAAAAAACTGGCTTAATTTTGTCACCAGAAAATATCCACGAAAAGAATACACAAAATATATCAAAGATGGGTGCTCCTCTGGCAATGGAGGGACTAGATCAAGCTGGTAATGCGTTCAAAGCATTAGCTCCAGCAATCACGCAAACAATCGATATTATTACAAAAAGCTTAGGTTCGTTTGGAGATATGTCTGAGGAGGATTCAAAGAAGATACAAGAACTAACAAATCATTTAAAATTTCAAGCAGAGATGGCGGAAACATCTGGAAAGGCAATAGCTGAGGCAAGCGGGACGGCACAATTAGGAGCCAAAGAGGGTTCTGCAAAAAGTGCTATGTCGGGAGCGGCGGTATCCTCTCTACAACGCATCGGAGGAGGTGGCGGAGCGTTTGCGGGCGACCCCTTGGCAAACGCTATGACAAAGCAGACCAAAGCTACAGAGGAAAACACTAAAGCAATCAAAGATAGACAAACTATGTTTCAACCACAACCCTCTAATATGATTAGTAATTTCTTAATGGCTGGAACAGCAAACTTCGGATAATTTTATGGCAGTCCCAAGAACAATAGGGTCTTTTCCAGCGACTATCTCTGAACGCACAACAAAAAATGATCGTGGTCTTGTTCAGTATTCTGTAACGAAAGTCTATCTTCAAGGAAATCAAGTTACTCCAAGCATAGGTACAACTACTACGAAGGAGGGCAAAATCCTAACTCTAGTAGACATTAATATAAACACAAAGAACGGACTCAGCGAGGTTACTAGTGTTTTCGTAGGAGGGGATAACACAATTCCAGAATACTATGAAGCAGTTGCTCAAGTTGCGGAGGAACCCATCGCTACTCACGTTGCATTTACGATTGCAACGGCAGGCTTTGGAACCTCTATCATTGATGCTTGCGGTGGCTCAACTACGGAAGGAACCCCTGCTTCTGCTGGTGCGGTATTCGATGCAGACGGAGCATTTTTATATTTTAGCAAAAAGGCAACAAACAATTTCTTTGGAGTAGTTAGTTTTCTTACTCCGCAAGTATCCTATAAAAGAATCTATTCCGCTGGAACTGCTCCATCGGCAAGCAATTCTAACTTAGTATCTCATATTATTACTACTGTTGCTGGAGACCCTCCTACATTACCTACTGGAAGAAACTGGATGTTTACGTCATTGAACTGGAAAAACAATGGAAACGGAAGTGTCGGTCAATATGAAATTACCGAGGAATACAGAGGAAGTGGAAACTCGGGATGGAATAACGTAATTTATTACACGGACTAATTTATGTCAGCAACATACATAGGATATAGCGGGTCAAGTCTTAATGGAGAAATTTCCTATAAGGAAAACAAGGACGGACTTGTTGAATATACCGTGAGGAATTTAATTCGAGCCGATCAAAATGTAACAACTCCAGTAATAGGAGCGAGTATAACCATCGATGGTCAAACTCTAAAAATAACTGACGTTAGTGTTGAAATAGCTAATCCAGACTTTAAGGAGGTTGTAACTACGTATCTTGGGAAAAGCTCTACAACAAGTATTCAGTATGATGTTACTAACGCAACTGGAGAGGAGCCTATTGCAACAAACCTTAACTTCCTAGTTTCTAACGATGGCGCAGCTAGTATTGTTGATTTTGCTGGAGGGGCGATTACTGCTGGAACTACGTGCAATGGTGGAGCCGCGGTATTCGATGCAGACGGAGCCTTTAGTCATTTCAACAAAGGAGCAAAACGCAATCTTTTCGGAGTGACTTCATATCTTAACCCAGCAGTAACTTTTCGAAGAAGTTTTACCACAAATACAAAACCAGACCTCTCAAAAGTTGGGAAGATTATTAATTCAGAAGCGGGTTTCCCTTCTATCCAATCTCCTAGAACTTGGTTACTAACGGCTATTGCATATCAAAAAAAGGGCAATACTTATGATGTTACCCAAGACTATCGAGCCTCAGACACAAAAGGCTGGAATACATTTATTTACGGAACTCCCACGTCCGCTCCAAGCCCCTAAGAAAGAACAATCATATGCCCCTCATATCTAAAGTAGCCAAAGGCCAAGTCATAACTGCGGAGAAAATGAATACGATTATCGATGCCCTTAACGAGCTTCGAGTTACTTCCGTAGTTGGAGGTCAATTCTCTAGGGGATTAGGAGGGACAACCATCACGGTTCCCAAGTCTCGAGGAGGGGGAAGCACTATTGCCGAGGACGACTTCCCTTTTAAGATAAGCTTTCCTACCGCTACTGGATGTCAGTTTCAAGCTGGAACAATCAATGGACTCCTTCCTTCAAATTATAATAATGTGCTAACACTTCCAGCCATTAGCCCCACATACGTCAGATATATTGTAGTCAAGGGAACTAGTGCAGGAAAAGATATAACAACGGCAGAGATAGCAGTCGAAACGGCTTCTCCATCTATAGGGACTGCTCTAAACTCTGCACCAACAACTTACTCTTGTCTTATATATGTTATTGCTACTGGAGTTGCATACCGAACGATAGGAAAGAGCAGTATTCTTGCAATGCCTCAAGAGCTTATGAGAACACCTAAAGTTCCAAGCACGGCTGTGGAATTACCTTACGACTCGACGTATCAATGGCTTTTTGCATCTTAGAGCAAAAATATGGGCTTTGTAATTGCCTCAAGCTCCGCAGGGACACCCTTTGAATACGACAAATATACCTCTGGAGCAACTGGTGGGAGCACAACAACTGATACCCGAGGAAACGACCAAGCTGGAGATACACATTATTCTTCATCAAACATAAATGCTGAGACTGCGTCTACTACTGCAACCGCTTCTGGCAGTCACTCATTCCTAAACGTCGATACAAACGGAAATTTTAATGGAGGCGTAACTACATACTCAGGCTCAGGAAGTAGTACTTATAAAAGAAACGATGCAGACACAAGCGGAAGCACTTCATCGAGCTATACAAACCGTGGACAAACCTTTTCAAGCACGTACAATCAAGACGGAGGTGACGGAGGAAATGTAACTGGTGGATTTAGTGGTTCCGATAGTGGGTCATACACTCTTGACCCCGCAACATTCGAAAAAACTACAATAATTTCGCAGACTTTCTTTGCAATTACAACCAATACTTCTACTGATTCTGAGGATTATTATGGACTTTGGTTTTTAACAACTGAACCAAGCAATACTCTTGGAACCGAGTTGGCTTATACAAGTACTGCTAAAAGACCAGTTACAAGTTATGTCGAAGTTAGCAGTATATCCGTCTTAGCTACTACATCAGAAACTTGCATAAGATCACACAAAAAAGTATTTAAGGCATATACACCATTCTACAAAGAAAGTGTTGTTTTTGTTAATTTTGAAACTCAAGAGTTTCTATTTAAGGACACTAATCAACCATCTTTTAATAGTAACGGATTATATCTTTATTCCGACATCGCACCGATGACTGCTGGATTTACAACATCAAACGACTACACCTTTGCAACTGAACATAAAAACATTGTACCCTCAAGAGGGGCAACTTATATCGCCGCAAACGATCTAAGTACAGACCCCAACAATACGTATGAGTTTGTTGCCGAGTACGACACATCCACCGTTGACGTATCTTTCCACTCTTCTCCAGAGTATTCTGATGCTTTGGCTAATAATTATTTCTTAAGCACAACAAGTACTACGAATGCTCATATTGCTAGTGCCAACTATACAGGTGCTTTTGGAACCTCCGCATTCAGAAATACCGATAAACAGATAAACGAGGCATTGTATGGTGCTCCCGATACCTCTGTTGGTAATTATGGAACCAATCAAGGCTATGGATACGTAACAATAGAAACTTTTATCGGAATCTACACATACAAAACTAGAATCGGAGGAAGCAGTTTTTATGGTAGCTCAACTCATTCTTATCCTTATCTATTCATAGTAAAAACAACAATAAGTAGCGAGTTTATTGCTAACTTTAGCACCTCTTCAACTCAAAGTGTAGCTGGTAGTGGTTGGACTGACTCTGGTACTTCTGCTTATAACCAAAGTAGAGGATACTATACTAATTACTCCTCTGGTTATTATTATTTTGGGTATGGGATGGGAGCACAAAGAGTTAGCGGAGACGGAAACGGATTAAAAATTACCTTTAACGAGGCCAACTTAATTGATTTTGTTTTGCAAGACCCATACAGCAAGGGAACTGCATATCCGATTGCCAAAGAACTTATAGGAGGATTCAGTACTATGGGATTGGTTTCAGCAGGATACCCAAATCCAGCAAACTTCTTTAATTATACGGACAATCTTGTTGGAGATATGGCAGTAATCAACGGAGGAAAAGGAGACGGAAATGTTCTAAATCCTATACAAGCTTGTCATAGACTAAATTTAAGTGCAATTTATGCGGGAGATTCTTATGGAATGACAAATGCTTCTTGTCCTCCCACTCAAAATACAACGGCTAGCTGGTTATCAATTCCCTCAAACACTACTGGAACATCTCAATTTATCACATATAGTTTTGGAACCAGTCCTACTTATTCAATAACTACGGCAAATAAAAGAAGCAATCCAACGGCAACTATAACAAGCGGTACAACTACGAAAAATTGGAGTACTGCTGGCTCGTTACAAACTGGCTATAGAGACTTGGGTGTTGTCTTTGATTATTGGGAACAAACAGCACAAATATCAACGTATGCACTCACTTATCTCACTCCAGACAACAAGGCATATATTGTAACTGATTGGTCTTCGAATGGAAGTTCTACTACAGCAACACAAAGAGGGTTTTTAGCTGGTGATCTATCCCCTCAATCAGTCATACCCCACTCAGCAACTCGCTACCTAGGATATAAACAGAACGCAAACATAGCCCCACAAGTAGGAGGAGAATATGGTTATTACTTACTAAGTGCAACACCATTAGCATATGCTCGACCTCACCCTACTTCTTGGCTTGGCTTTTACGGACATATAAATACAAGAAGACTTGCTGGAGGAAGTGTGGGAGAAATCATAGGTGGCTATCCACAACAAGACGTGACGGCTCAGTTTTCAGACCCAAGTTTCTAGTTGATACTTTTATATGCCGACATATAACTGACTTATGAAAAAAATATGTTGTGCAACGTACTTTACAGAAAAATGGTGTTATTCAATCGATTCTTGGCTTGAGCATTTCTGTTCCGCAGTAAGCGGATTTTCTGGAGTTCTTGTAATTTCAACCGACACCTCCGAGTTGTGCAAGGAAAAGGCAAAAAACATATCAGAAAAACTTATTCATTTTGGATGGACTTGCAGACACGTAGTAACAGACGTGGGAAGCGATGATCAAAAAGCCTACGACTTGTCCGCTCAAAGAATCATAGCACGCATTCAAAACAAGGCATTTTCTATAGGCAGAGAAATTGGTGCAGATTACTTCTGGTCAATCGAAAGTGATATCCTTGTTCCGCCAAACTCTCTTAAAGTTCTTATTCAATCTCTTGAGTTCGATGACGGCTATTATGGGGTTGGAATGGTTACGTATTGCAATGGACAATTTCTAGGTGGCAGAGGAACCCCAAGTAAAAACATATGTGAAGACGCAGAAGAAAGTGAAAGAAAAATTCCAAAAGAACTCGAGGAAAGACATAAAAAGATTAAAGAGAAATTTGTTAAATTCCAAGAGGCAAGGAAGAAGCCAACCGAATCGGCGATTGAAGAAGCTCGGCAAATTGAGAAGGAGATTAAGGAGTGTCCGCCTCTTGGGAATGTCTTCGAGCTTAACTCTAAGAAGTGGAAAAAAAGGGGATGGATGGACTCTGCCTATCCAGCAATAGGAAGGGGTGCAATAGTTCCTACCGATTGGGTTGGCCTTGGATGTACTCTTATGAACAAGAAGGCATTATCGCTTGCCACGTTCGACGGATACGAGCTTAAGGGAACCCAAGATTTGTTTCTGTGCTGGCATAGGTGGCATCCTAACGATATCAAGATGTGCGTCATTCCTCATATCGCTTGCGACCACGTAAAAAGAAGGGTGAGCAAGGATGGAATGAGAACGGAGGAAATCTATGTATCAATGGGCAGGCACGAACTAGAGGGGGAATGCATCGGTCACTTAAGACAAAGAGAATCGGAGTATCACAACCTTTGGTAATTCAATCCCCTAGAGACAAGAATCGTCTCTTAGACACAGAGTATATCCCGCCTCTGGATAAGAACCTATTAGGACTAATTGAAAGACTTAGAAAGTCTAAGGTGATAATCGAGGAGCTTTGGTTGTTCGGCTCAAGAGCAAGGGGAGACTTTAATCCTGCTTCGGACTATGACATATTCTGCATATGGGACGATCAAGGCAAGGGAGGGAAAGTAAACGAGACGCTAAATTTTTTGGCTGGATACGGATTCCAAATCTTCGGGAGAAGCAGGCGAGACTTTGAAAGGTACTTCCCTAGGCTTTGCAATGGGTTTGATATATCGATGCTATCATTCGAGGGAGTTTTATTTTACTGGAAAGACGAGCAGACGTTTCTTAAAGCCAAAAGGGTAAGCCCAAGATTTATATGAAGAAGTTAGACTACGTAGTTACCGCAACGGCAAGATCGGGTACTGCGTATATGGCTCGGCTACTTTCGCAAGTTGGAATACCTTGCGGTCACGAAACCATCTTCGGACTTGGTGGAAAACAAGTGACGGAAGTTAGGCTAAAGCTTTTAGAAGAAGGCAAGGCAACTACGAAAGAGTTTGAGCCAAACAGCTTAAACAGGCACTATTGCGAACACATTACATTGAGTCAATGCTCTACCGAAAGAAGGTTTGCCAACGCAACTCTAATCGATAAATATATTGACCCTCTTACAATAGTTGCTGACTCATCTTTTATGAGTGCTCCATTTCTAACTAGTCCGCTACTTTCTGATTCAAAGATTATTCACGTTATAAGAAATCCAATAAGCGTAATAAACTCTATGGTAAACTTCTGCGGACTTTTTAGATCGAGCCAAAGAAACACAAAGCAAAACAAATTCTTAGATTTTATATCACGACATACCAACCTTGCACACACACCAAACCCCTATGAAGTTGCTTGTTGTCATTGGATAGACTGGAATCAAAAGATTATTGATTCTGGAAAGGTATCCTACACTCACAGAATAGAAGACCCTATCGAGCCTCTCTTGGACTTCCTAGGGAAAAGCGGTCAAAGCGTTAGCGTCGATGTTCCCTTTAATTCAAGAATGTTGGGTAATGTCGGTGCACCAAGCTTCAAGCTTTCCCAAGTTCGGCTGGAGATATCCCTAGAGCTTATAAACTACTCCAACACCTTCGGCTATGACATATCTAACTCATTCTAGGATAACAATAAGTAGGTTCTGAATTGACATTCTTAGAGGTGTATATGAATAACATTCTACCTTGGATTACCGATAATATGACTACCATTGTGGCGATTGCTGGAGCGGTTGTGATTCTGGCTAGAATCATCGTGAAGCTTACTCCTACTCCCGCCGACGACTCTATCTTGGAAAAAGTTGTGGGGTTCCTAAAGGCAGTCGGACTTCACATCGACGAAAAGAAATGATTCGACTCTTAGGTGCGGTGATAGACCTTGTTCTTCGGTTTATGCCTACACCGAAGGAGGTAAAGGAAAAGGAGGCAAAGCAGAAACGTGAGCAGACTAGGGAACGTATCAACAAAACTTTTGGTTCTGGTACTGATGGTGTTGGTTGGTGGTTGCGTTAGTCCACAGCAGTTTCCACCTCCCTCCGATTCGGTCACTTTTCTTACAAGGGATTATAGGTTCGAAGACGTTATGAAATCTAACGATAACGTCAAGGGTTGGGCTAGAGATACTCTCGACGTTGTAAACGAGCTACAATACCAGCTAGAAGTTGAAAAGAATAAATGACAACTCGGGAAAGAAGCTTGTCGAACCTCTCGGGGTTGGAGCCAAGCTTTAGAAAAAAAGTCGAGGACTGGTGGGCGGAGTGTGAGGCAGACGGAATCGAGCTACTAATCTATTGCGGACTTCGGACGTTCAAGGAACAAGACGATCTATATGCTCAAGGCAGAACCGAGGCTGGACGAATTATTACAAATGCTAGGGGTGGGCAAAGCTTTCACAACTACGGCAGGGCAATCGACTACGTCCCGCTTAAGGACGGCAAGGCGGATTGGGATGATGATAAAACCTACGCTCGGGCACAGGCTATCGGAGCCAAGCTAGGGCTTAGGGCTATTTCTTGGGAAACACCGCACCTAGAGGACGGCTCGGTGGCTAGCTGGAGAGACCTAGCTAAAATGCCCACAATCGAGCGGAAAGCCCCTTCTATGACGCTCAAGGCTCCTGCCAATACAAAGCCACGTAAGGCCATCGGAAGGGGGTTGAGATGAAGCTACCAGCAGACCGAGAGAAGCACGGAAAAATGCTATCGAAAACTATGCAGAGGCTTATGTATGAGAAGTATATCCAAGGCTACTTGAAGTACAAAACCAAGATAGAAGAAAAGCCATTAATGGGTGAGGTGCTCGAGGAAATACTCGACCTAAGCAATTACTTCCTTGTATTGATGTTCCAGATAGAGGAGATTAGGAGGCTTGCGAGGACAAGCAAAAACCTACCCCAACTAAAAAAGAAGATCGAAGACCTTTTCAAAAAGACGTAACAATACGAACAAGTTGTTGACATATAGGAATTGCATAGATGGCTAAACCAATAGAGATAGTGATAGCCAATCACGGAACTAACTTAGGATGGGCAGTAGGGCTTGAGTCAATTATAACGGAATACTCTACATCAGATAACAAAACTAGTCATACTAAGCATCGTCCAAGACAACCTAGTTCTAGATTATTCACCCAAAGAGCACCAATCGCCCAAAAAGGTAATGATATAGATTCTTTTATCGAGTTACTTCACGATGTAATTTCAGAGGGAAAAAGAATTAAAGATCAAATAGGTACTGCGTTTAGTTTGCTTGAGAAATATGAGAAAACAAGCGAATCAGACATAGGAACTCATAAGATTGTAAGGATAGAAAACAATACAAACTTGTGCGAGGCGAATCATTTTCTAACGCATATCATAAATGAATACGACAATCTTGCCGACATAACCATATTTTTGCAGGGTTATCCGCTAGATCATTCCCCTAATTTTACAAGGAATGTCCTTCTAAACTTAGGCTCAGAGTTTTGTACAATTCCAAAATCCGAGCCATCAACACTCGAGAAGGATGATCACGGACAACTAGCGATCAGCTTTTCTGATGTCATAGGAAGAAAGACTAGGGAATCGTGCTGGTCAGCAGGAGGGCAATTTATGGCATCTAGCAACGCAATTCGAAAGAATCCTATTGAGTGGTATCAAATCGTGCTCGAAAAAGCAAAAGAATTTAAGGATGCTAAATTTGCACTCGAAAGATTATGGCACGTAGTAATTACTGGAGAAACTAAATGAACTATAGAAAATTTGTAGCGGGCTTTGATCTGCACGGAGATATGCAGGATACGGATGCGGTTAATAAAATCCTTTCCTTCACAAAAGAGTTCAAGCCAGATATCAAAATCTTTGGAGGAGACCTATTCGACTTCCGTGCGATTCGTAGGAAGGCAGACAAGGCAGAGCAGGCGGAGAGTTTGGCAGACGATGTGATGATGGGGCAAGAGTTTCTTCGTAAGTTCAAACCGCAAATCTATCTTCGTGGCAATCATTGCGAGCGTCTGTGGGATATGGCAGAGGGAGAAATTGGTGACGGCTTAAAGCGGGATGCTTGCCAAAAGGGAGTCCAAGAAATCGAAGACCTATGCAAGAAGCAGGGAACCAAGATGTATCCATATGACAAGAGGAGGGGAATCCATAGAGAGGGAAAGCTTTTGTTTATACACGGATACTGCTCGGGAATCTATGCCCTTCGGAAGACTCTCACTAGCTACGGAGAGTCGATTTGTATGGGGCACATTCACAGCAACCATCAAACTACCATCGAGGGATTAAGTCCTAGGAAGGGTTGGGTATCGGGTTGTTTATGCAAAATAGACTATCAGTACAACCGAGGGAACCTCGCATCCCTAGCCCACGAGCACGGATTCTTATATGGATTGCTTTTTGATAATGGAGACTTCATAGTGAATCAAGCGAGAAAGACTTCTGGAGATTGGATGGTATCGACAAACTTCAAAAAAATATAATGATGCATAGGAACCTAAAGAATAGTTGGTCAGGCGAATTATCAAAAGCCCTTTTAAGTAGGGAGGATTTTGTTCCCGAGGAGTATTTAACTATGACTCAAATATCAAATCTATTTGGCCTGCGAGGAGCACAGACTCAAAGGCTCCTCGCACTTATGATGAGCCAAGGAAGAGTAGAAACCAAAAAGTTTGCAATACTTGTAAACAAAGAATACTCCCTAGTTCGTCCCATCGTTCACTACCGTTTGATAAAAAAGAAGCCTATTTCTTTGCCAAAACGAAATGCTCGGAAGGTGTCTGCCGTAAACAAATCTTGGAAATGTCTTGAACATAACTCAATGTAAGAAGACTTGAAGTTAAGCGGAATAGCCGATAGCCCATATACGAGGCGACATTATATTTGAGAGCATCGGAGGTATAGCCCTTTCCGCTAGTATGCCGTCCTACCCCGCTCCATATTCCTCCTTCTATCTCAATTAAGGTATTGCTCGGACGATGGAAGAAGTCAGACCTCCACTTTCGCAGAGGGCAGAACATAAACTCCTCCTCGAGAATCGCTCCCCCGCTAGCTCGCCACAATAGCTTAAACTTGTTCTCCAGTTTCGAAGACATTCCCCCTTGTACGATAGGGAGTTATGGAAGTCTATAAAATAGTTCTTGCCAAGCTGGTTCGCATATGCTACTCTACAAGTATGAAAAATCAAAACAGCAAAAAGACGTACGGAATAAAAGTCCGTTTAACCTCTGATGAATATGCAATCTTGACTGGTGGATATGTTCGCCCTCCCGCTGAGTTGGCCGATTCACCAAACGTATTTTCAGCTTACAGAAGCAGGATTAACGAGAAGGCATTGGCAAAAGTCAGTCGTGCCCTCCGCCTATCGGTCAAGTTCAAGGAGTACGGAGTGACTACCGAGAAAGCCCTGCAAGAGAAAATCAATTCGAACAGAGCACAAAATGCCTGTAACCCCGCCTCAGAAGCTTACTGGTCAGCATAAATTAAACCAAGAAAGAACCAAATAAATGAACAACAAAACAACATATAATCCAAACACCCCAAAACGAATAGCGTTGAGGAATAAGCGATGGACTGCCTATTATGATAAGCACAAAGCTCCTATCCTAAAAAAGCTCTATCGGCAAAACAGAGAGGCATCGGTGGGAACAATTAAAATCCTCGACTTCCTTCACGATGGCAACGGAGGAGGAAAAGACCTTAAGCGGAGTGTGCCTAAATATATTCCCTATTTTGTTCGGGAAGTAATACGCCCACTAAATAATTCAGATCGCCACTCAACCGTAGATGTGCGGGTTCGTTCGAAAACCAATCAAGGCAACATATCGGCAGGAAAGACTAGCCAGATAATCCGCATACTTCAAAAACCCCTTTACGGAAGAAATCTTTCTTTCGAATATAATGGGCATAAATTGAAGTTCTCGGGTCAAAGCTTGGTGCAAGACAGCGTATCATCAAACCTAAACGAAGGGCTGGCAAACCCATCCTATTACCTTCCAATTCTACGAGACGTTGCGGAACTGCCTTGGGTTAAGCTTGAAATCACAATAGCGAATTACACGCTAGAAGTGAACGAGAAACTCGAGATAACCTCGGGCTATACAGATAGTTGGGTTAATAATTCGCCCAACTCGTTTGTGGAGGGCGGAGGATGAGAGACCACCCCTACAAGCCATCACCAGTAGGAGAGGGAGAGGGACGACTCCGCCAAAGCGAGGCGGAGCGTTCCTCTTTCGCATTGGGATATTTTATCGGACGAACCTATTGGCAGACTGATATTCCCCTAAGCCAGAACGAGCGGAAAATAAAGGATGCGGACTCATTAGCGTATTGGGCTGGGTACGACCTAGGAGCATTTCATTGGAGGCAGGGAGAGCATAAAATAAGAAAAGATTATGCTTGCCAACCAGCTTCGGATGATGTAGAGTATCCAAGTAATGAATGAAACAACCAACAACGGAGGAGCAAAAGTGAATGCATTAGAACAAGCTAAAGTAATTGTAAGCCAACTCGGACGAAACAATCTTTTCGCCATCTCGGGCGGGCGGGTAATTTATCGTGAGACTGGAATCACTCTTCCAGTCAGCTACGGATATTCGGTGACTATCGACCTCGAGAACGACCTTTACATCGTTCGTCGGGTATTCAAGCGGGGCGGGAAAGTCACTATCAAGGGAGAGGTCAAGGGAGTCTACTGTGACCAACTAGGAGAGCTTGCCTACCAAGCCCACGCATACAAGAGCTATGATTTCCCTCGTCGCTCAAGTGCTCCCCTGCAAACTTTCCCTATTCAACTGGAGGTGGCATAAGTGAATTATCCAATCCGATTCAAGCCAACCAAGAAGTACGTTGAGACCCTCAGCGTTGGCAATCTTACTCTCGACCCCTACGGACGGCTTTCCAAGGTGGCGAGTGTTGACTACAAGGGGCAAGACATTAACGGCAAATCCTATGTTGGGGTTAGCCTAGCCCAAGGAAAGGGTTCGACGATTAGCCACTCCTTCAAGGAGGGAGAGCTAGTTTTGACCACAGCATTAACCGCACGCTACAACAATCAAGAGTGCCTAGATATTGGAGCAAAGCGGAAAGAGGATGATCACCTTCCCCTAGGAGTAAACAACAATTACGTTGAGCTTTTCGGGAAGGTATTCTGGAAGGAGGGAGTATGACTAAACCAACCTATCAATCCCAAAAGACAAAGGATGCTCTAGGCATTCTTAGTGCTGGAGGGTATTTCAAGTCTTGCATTGAGACTTATACTTGCGAGGGCAAGAAACACAAAATGCGGTTATACGATAAGGACGGAAAGAAGGACAAGCGGTTCGGGTTCAACTCGTTCAAGCTTCTCCTACCCATCCTCGTTACAACCAGCAACCAACCCATCGGGCGGAGGTACGTAACCCTATGAAATCAAAACAAGGATACATCAAAGTAATGAGCACATCGAGGCAAAGCTATATCAAAACCCTGCTTACCCTCGAGACCATTCTAACCGCAACGCTAAAAAAGTCCGAATATCGTGAACTGCTTGCTGGTTTGATATGGGCAAAGGCAGTCGTGACTAAAGGGCTGGACTCCTACCAGTATCGGAAACTTCTCGAGGGAGTAAAATAATGTCTTGCCAAACCGCTTCGAAGGCTTATCCTCACGAAATGAAGCCAGAAAATTACCGCTCGGGAAATACCAAGATACCCATTACCTCCTTACTAGAGGGAACGATATTTACTGCGATGTGTCTTTCCCTATCGGTAAAGGAGCATTGGGAGAATATGAATCCCAAGGAGGAGGCGAGTCTTATCATATTCCGCTTCCTAGACTCTTTATACGAGGAGACCGAAGTTCTAAAGTCTTGCCTGAAACTATACAAAGAAAAGGAGGGTTCGGTATGATTACACAAACTGAAATAGACGGAAAACTTGAGAGGCATACAGATAACTTTATAAAAAGTCTTATACCTCGAAGTATCTCGGAAACTGCGATGGGTGCGTACGCAGTATTCGAATCATCGATAGCAGTCGCAATTATGAATGCACCAGATAGCGAATTAAAGACGAAGGTTGAGTTAGCCCTAACAAAGCTTCACTCGACCTTCTGCCCCTAACCAAAGAAAGGAATAAGTATATGCCAGCAAATATAAATAGTATCGCATACGCCAACGAAGTGCCTTGGCACGGAATGGGCACACGAATGAAGGATAGGTTCACAAGCGAGGAAGCATTGAAGCAGGGAGGCTTAGATTGGGAAGTTGAGAAGTTAGAAATTAAGACAACATCCTCAATCGAAATCCCCTCGCATCGTGCGGTAATTCGCAAGGATACTAAGGAGGTACTCGGTGTAGTAGGCAAGGGGTATCAGATACTCCAAAACCGAGACGCATTCAGCTTCTTCGATGAAGCAATCAAGGACAGGAGTGCGATCTTTGAAACCGTGGGAGCATTGGGTAAAGGCGAGAAAGTTTGGATGCTTGCCAAGGTAGAAGGTAGCGACTTCTCCGTTCTTGGTGAAGACCAAGTTCAACCCCATCTACTCCTTTATCACGGACACGATGGGTTCACGTCTGTGACTGGAATGTTCACGCCTATTCGAGTGGTATGTCAAAACACGTTGAAGGTTGCCTTAGCCTCGAATACTGACAAAATTCGGGTTAAGCATACTGGCAACGTACAAGAAAAGCTCAAGCTCGCTGGAGCGATGCTGAGAATGACTGGTGCAATGATCGACGAGACTAAGCCCATCTTCAAGGCACTCGCAAATCGTAGCCTCTCGGCTAGCGAATCGTCTCAGTACATAATGAAATCGCTATCGAACCGAAGTGTTATCAAAACCCTCGAAGACGAGAGTGAACAGTTAAAGGCTAGCGTCGAGAAGGTAGAGGAACTGGTGGAAACTGGTTTGGGTTCGGATATCCGAGGTGTGCGTGGCACAGCTTGGGGAACCTACAACGCAATCACCGAGTATATCGACCATCATCGCAACCCTCGGGGTGGACAAGAGAATCGGCTCGGTAGCATATGGTTCGGTCAAGGCTCCCAAGTCAAGCAGAGGGCTTTCGTCCTAGGGGCGAAACTCTCGGGAGTAAAAATGGAGGATATGCTTATCTCCTAAAGGATTCTCTGGCGGGTTCGACCCCTGCCAGAAACTTCTTTACTATGCCAAGCCGTCATCCATAAATAAAAATATGAAACTAAATAACTCAGTCAAAACTTACTTATCAGAGATTGGGCGAAAGGGAGGAAAGGCGAAGAGTCCTAAGAAGACCATCGCTAACCTAGCCAACGCAAAACTTAGATGGGCAAAAAGAAAGGAACTAAAGTATGAAGCAGTTTGAGTTCAAGACGAAAACCTTCACCAAAAAGTTGAAGAGACTATTCAACGGAAAACTAGCAGACGCTAGAGACTATGAGGTGGAGCGATGCAAAAACCTAGGACTGAACATTCGGTTCGAAGTCGAGGGAGTTGGTACGCAAGTATTCAAACCCGAGGATGGAGTCATCCTTAACAATAAAGCATTCGTTTCTAAAAGAGGAACCGCACCCTATAAGTTAGTGTCGTTCTTCTGGAGGACGGAGAAAAGCGATGCGGGTAATACCAAGTGCGAGCAACATCCAGAACTTGCATTTAACTAAAGGAGAAAATGAATATGGAACTACAATCTGAAAAAACGGCAGAGCTAGTGACGGCACTAACGAAAGCCAGCGGACAAATCAAAGTGGCTAGGAAGGATTCAGAGAATCCCTTCTTTCACTCGAGGTACGCCGACCTATCGGCTATCACGGAGGCGAGCAGGGAGGCACTCATTAGTAACGACTTAGTGGTTACTCAAAGCACCTCTATCGAGCTAAACCAGATGGTATTAGTCACAACCCTTCACCACGTTTCGGGGCAATGGATTCGTGGCTACTATCCCATCACGGCAGTAAAGGCAGACCCGCAGAGTATGGGAAGTGCTGTGACGTACGCTCGTAGGTATGCCCTAAGTGCGATGCTCGGAATCGTCTCAGAGGACGATGATGGGGAGTCAGCAATGGGTAGGACAGCACAGTCGACTCAGCAGATTAAGCAAATGGATAGGAGCGAGCCGAAGGAGGCTTACTTCTCTACATTGCCTACGGAGGAGCCAAGAGCAGTTCCCGCAGACTGGAAACAAGCGATAATTCACTTTGGAAAATCCAAGGGGAAATCGCTCGGTAGCTTGACCTCTAACTCGCTTAGATGGTGGATTAAGGAATGGCAACCACAACCCTTCAAGGGAAAACTGAATGCTATTGATATAGCACTTCGGACAGAGTTAGATAAAGCTCAGATTGAGCTTGGACTCGCCGAAGATAAGGCACAAGAACTAGCATAATTAGCGGGGCTGGAGGTTCTACCCCTCCTGCTCTGCGGAAAGAAAAATATGAGTATTATTCCAGCGTCAAAACAAGAATCGTTCGGACATTATTATGACCAGTATGGTATGGCAGTACAAGGTGGGTTACGGATGGCTAGACCTTGTAGGGCTTTTCCTAGCGTCACAACCATTATATCCATTGCTAAAAACTACGGATTAGAACGTTACAAGCGGGAGCAATTCGCACTATCATTACTAACGACTCCTCGGATTCGTGGAGAGACTGACGAGCAGTTTATTGATCGGGCAGATGAAGGTGCTAACGAACATTCATCTAAGGCAATGGAAAAAGGTACTCACATTCATAATCTATTCGAAAACCTCGACGAGATTAAACTCAAGATCGAAGAGGAAAACGAACTAGACCAAAAGAGATGCAAGATGCTACTTGATTGGAAAGAACAAAACATTCTATCGATAGAGAAGAAAGAAAGCGTTGTTATATCTAAGGAGTACGGATTCGCAGGAAGGTTCGATACACTAGCTAGAATGAAAGACGGCACGAAGACTGGCGAGAGAGTTCTCCTAGACCTTAAGACGTGCGTGCCGAAGGATGGCAAGATGGTTCCTTGGCCTAGCTACTGCGTACAGCTTTCAGCTTATTTAATTGCCTTGGGCGAAGACATACCTACCGCAAACATTATGTTCTCAAGTACGGAGGACTTAGCTATCGAGCTTCATCGGTGGAGTAATGAGGAAACCAAGAGAGCAAAACTAGCTTTCCTAGGACTCGTAGCCTACTGGCAATGGAGCAATAAGTATTGGCCTCACACCGAAGGCAACACGAATGTCCCTTGAGGGAGGATTCTATTGGGATTGGCAAGCTTGGCGGGGCGACTCTGGAATCAAGCAACTTAGCCTAGAAGCTCGGGGGCTTTGGTTCGAGATGCTCGGCCTTATGCGGAACGTAGATAAGTACGGAGTTCTAGTAGGCTGGAATGGAGAAAGACTATCCATTTCCGCTCTTGCCAAGCTCGTACATTCAGACGAATGCAAGGTTAGGAAGTGTATCGAGGAACTAGAATGGCACAGCATATTCTCAAGGACTGAGGAAGGAACCATCTATTGCAGACGGATGATACGTGAGAAAGAAGACAAACGAGGAACAAATACAACCCTAAACAAGATTATAGACTATGGAACTAAGATCAAAGCTCCGCAATCTCTGTGCCGTAGGTTCTACGACTACTACAATAAAATGGACTGGCATAATAAAGCTGGAAGGGAAATCGACTGGAGAGAAACCCTACGGCAATGGTTCGCTAAGTCACAAGAACCGACCAAGCCAAGTGAAATCAACTCCTGCTACTCACCTCCAGTAGAGTTCGAGGACTCGGTACGTGACGCTACAATGGTGTTAAATCACGCTAGGAGGGAGTCTACGGCAGTCTTGACCGTAGCCTTGGCAACATACAGCAAGGAGACAATTATGAAGTGCCTTGAGGCTATTAAAGACAAAGAGCTAACGGATAGGGTATCTAAGATATATGTGGACAGGAACAATGCTTAGTCTAAGACTAATCAGATGGACGAAAAGGGCATTGACCCTAGTTTACTGCCAAGTGCGTCGTATAGAGATGACCCCAGCGAAAAGATCGACACAATCGAAGACCTCATTAGGGAAAGGATTTATGCTTTCAATGACGAACTACCGACGACATTGGTGGGATTCAGAATGGTTGTCGAAAAGATTTACTTGTCAGCAATATCGCAATCCACTAATCATACCTCCGTGGAAAAAGCCCTTACCCAATATGTTGAAAGTTCCTTATCCGAACGAGTTTGGGAAGCAATATCACAAGTTTTGGGGAACATTGTGGACTCATCCAATCCTAGGAAAACGGCAGATTTGTACGCTTGTGCGACTGGCTTACGACTACGTCAAGGGATTACTCTAACAGACTTAGCTAAAAAGTACGGAATCTCTAAGCAGGCTTTGGACAAGCAACTTGTTCAGCTTTGCGAAAAACTTGATCTGCCACCCCCTAGATTGATGAAGAGTCAGTTATCTAGGGAATCATATAGACTCGCTAACCATAGGAAAATAAAAGATGAAAAAAAATAATATAGTTTGTGCTACGAGTACACAGCTACAACTCAACGGATTCAAGTTCAATCCCCTCGAACTAATCATCGAAGGAGAGCATACCATCGAACAATGGCTAGAGGCTGGAAAGCTTTTAACTGGAATGGAGTCCTCTCTAAACTGGTGGATTGGCGATTGGTTAGTGTTCGGTGAGCATAACTACGGACAAAAGTATTCTCAAGCTGAGACAATCACTAATCATCGTCAAGACTACTTGAAGGCTTGCAACTTCGTATCGGGCAAAATACCATCGGCTAATCGAGTGTATGGACTCTCTTGGAGTCACCATCGGGAAGTATGCCCCTTGTCTCCAGAAGATCAGAAGGTATGGCTAACAAAAGCATTGGAGCAGGAGTGGACTGTATCGGAACTGCGAGTAAATATGAGGAAAAGTCTCGCTGAGTATTCCGAGGAGGATACGTATAGTAAAAGCTTCAATCTAGTGAGTTGGACACAGGAAGGCTTGCGTTGGCTCAAACAGGAGGTCAGGAAAAACCCCATCGAGAACTGGAGTAACGAAAGGAAGGTATTGATAAAGAAAGACCTCGAGCCAATAGTCGAGATTTACAAGTCACTATAAATGAATAGCTTAAAGTTCCTAAGCGATATTGATGTATACCCTTGTCCAGATGGAGATGGGAATTGGGAGCTTTACATACGAACCGACAACTCAGACGAGCCACTAGGAGATCGATATTCAATGGGTGGGATTCCTCCACCATTAGTCTATTCGTTCAAGAAATTTGACGAGGCCAAGAAAGCATCCGAGGAATGGATAGACTACTTGCGGAAGAGAAAGCGAGAGATGAAATGAGGTTCGCAACGGCTAAAAGGGCTAAGGATAACAAGACCTACACTAAACTACGTAAAGAGTACTTACTCAAAAACCCTAAATGCTGGTGGTGTGGGTTTCCTGCTACGGACATACATCATAAACTAGGCAGGGTTGGCAAACTATTGAATGACGTGAAGAATTGGATAGGACTTTGTCGCAAGTGTCACGATAAGGCACACAAAGAGCGTAGGTGGGCAGTAGAATGCGGTTTGATGCCCAAGCCAGCGTGGTTATTGGCAGAGGAACTAGGACGTGAATAAAGACCTTCTGTGCTCGGTGTGTCAGAAAGAACCCTTTGCCAAGAATAGCGAGCTATGCGAGGACTGCGGAGAACACGTTAAGAATGGCTCGATATGGCTCCTTGGGATTAAGAATGGGTCAGAGGCTAATCCAAAGAGGAACAAGAAAATTTGGGAAGTTAAGAAATCTATCATACAAGAAACTATTGCAGAACCTATGCGGTCAATAATCCTAGCGGTGGGATTTTCTTTCATCACGGAAGAACTCTGCGAAACGATGGGGTTAGAATAGAATGGCGAAAACGATAGTCTGGTTCAGCGACAACGGCAAAAGAATCTGTGCGGAAATCGCTTGCCAAGACGGAAAGCAACGAGTACTAAGAGCGAAGGATGAAGAAGGAAAAGAAATCGAAATCAGTTTTATCGAGGAAAAAGCCATCGCCTCAGCAAAAAGAATCAATCGATACGGATATCCAGACCCTCAGCCCCAAGAGGACGGAAGCGATGAAAATGGATGGGTTCAATGACTGCATTATCGGTTGGTGCGAGAGGGCGAATATGGACGAGGTTGTTGCTTACGATAAATGGAAGATCATCGAAAAACTCAAGAAGAGTGGAATGACTGGATTAGAGGCGATGGATTACTTCTACTTTAATCAACTCGGAGCTTGGGTAGGCGAAGGCACTCCAGTCTTCATCGACCTAAAGAAAAAACTATGAATAATGAAAAAAACAAGAAAATCTGTACTGGAGAGAAATCAAAAGATTGTTGCAAAGGCAAAGGCCAAAAAGTCAAAACACTTCGTTCTGCCAGAGGCGGGAGCGAGCAAATCCCTGCTAAGAAAGGTGGGGGCTACGTACATTTTGGTAGATCACAAAAAGTAGCAATGGTACGAGTGGACGTGGACATCGACGAGACCTCAACGGAAGTTCTAATCCAGCACGCCAACAAAAATATGACGGCTTACGACAAAGCGGTGTGGGCATTAGAAAACATCCTTACTGAGATGGCAAAAAGCAAGTGAATGAGCCTTTTATAGAGGACAAACCCACTTTCGTAGACGGAAGAGGCATACTACACGAAATCGTTAGGCACTCCTATAATGGTCAGATAAAGCAAGTTTACATTACTGGCTGTGCTTCGGGCATAGTAAAGGCTTGGCACTTGCACAAGGCTCAGATTGATCGATTCTGCGTCATAGAGGGAACGATGCTGGTGGGGATTTACGACGAGCAAAGGGATATGAGTTGGAAGTTCTTTATGACGGCAAGCAAGCCCCAAGTGCTAACCATCCCTCCTAACCTATGGCACGGATTTACTGCCTTGTGGGGGCAACCAGCAAAAGTTCTCAACTGCGTATCAGAGGAGTTTAATGGGACTGATGAGTTTCGCAGACCCTACGACTCCTTCCCTAGTTTCAACTGGCTCGAAAAAGTACACGGATGAGTAACGCTATCTGGCTTCTTTGCGGATTCGGCTACATAGTATTCTTCACGCTATTGGTTATTATCAAAGACGACTAAGCCCTCAAATCTGGTATATATAATGTTTGACGGCCACTACGTAAGTTGGAGAATTTCAAGGATGGATGGGGTGAAAAAATATATCTCACCCGAGTATTTCAAATCAAAAACAATTTTGGAATTAGGTTGTGGTTATGCCGATATCGGGAATATGTTTTATGAGTTAGGTTCTATTGTTACAAGTGCTGATGCCAGAGAAGAACATTTGGAGAATGTAAGACAAAAATACCCGCACATTAAAACTCTATTGCTTGACTGCGATAATGATATTATTAAAGAGAAATACGATATCATTATTCATTGGGGTTTATTATATCACTTAGAAAGAATAGAAAGTCACATTGAAAATGTTTCTCAAAAGTGTGATATTCTATTACTCGAAACAGAAGTTTCTGATTCTGATGATGTAGGATTTTGTGTATCGGTTAATGAAAATGGCTGGGATCAGGCATTTAACACAAAAGGTATTCGTCCGTCACCATCATATGTAGAGTATGTTTTGAGCAAAAATGGATTTCAATTTAAGCTTGTGAAAGACCCCATTCTTAATAGTGAATTTCATTGTTATGATTGGGATATAAGTAATACGAAAACCTCGACAAATGGATTACGGCGATTTTGGGTTTGTTGGAAAAATATAGACTCTCCTTTATTGCCCTCCTCTTAATTCCAAGCTTATTCACCGAGGGACAAAATAGTTCTTGCCAACCAGCTTGGGAACTGGTAGATTACTTCTACAAAACAACCAACCAAGAAAGAAACAAACCAAATGGCATTCTTCGAACCTCTAATAAGTTTCACATATGACGAAATCGATCTGCTCCTTAAATCCATCTCGCTTGAGCTTAATCTAGGCGAGGGTGAGACGAGTGGCATTCACCTACCCGATTTTGGTCAAGACAAGAAAAAGGTGGAAGCGTTATTGGCAATTCGGGAAAAGTTAGAGATCGGTAAATATGCGGGATGCGGTTAAGAAGCAACTAACCAAGAAAGGCACTAATAAAATGAACGACAAAAGAAAATGGTCAGAGTTGAATCTTGAAGAACGGAATGCAGAACTGCGTAGGCTTTGTGACGTGTATAAGGGGATTAAGCAGATTGCCGACCAGCTTAACACCCCTAAAACGTGGTCAGAGTTGAATCCCGAAGATGCTAGGTATCTTGAATCCTCTTCTCGGCGTGACTGCTTCCCCCGCATAGATTACTAAACCCAAACCAAGAAAGAAAAACCAAAATGAACATAAATTCAGACCAAGAAATCAAAGAACTACAATCCGAACTAGCTCAGACGAGACAGAAGTTGTTTCACGCCAGTCGAGCACTTGAAAGTGCCCATATTGTTTTGAAGCAAATCAAATTGGAGATTGACCAGCTTGATTTGCGAGCCACGCTTGATCTACTAGATATCGCAAACTAAGGGGGAGAAAATGTTGATCAATAAAAAGGCAGTAAGGAGAGAGGCTTTGTCGATGGCTAAAGCTACTCGCTCCAAGGGCTTTTCTCGAGTGGGGAAAAGTTTCTACGAGGAGTTGGAGTGGAAGCTCAAGGCAAGCCTCTCTTCTATGATAGGTCAGCATCCATCCAAGGGAGTCACATTGCTAGGACGGCACAAGACTATATGAATAGCCTACCATCGAAATTCAATTACCCTTGGCATACTGCCAAATCCATCCCCTCGTCCTCTCCGCAAAACTACGATATTTATGACTCAAAGGGTAAGCCCATTCTAAAAGTTTACCTACGAGGAGTTTCCCCAAGAGAGCAAAAAGACACTCACGAACTGGCTCAATATATCGTTGACTTGCTTGCATCATCACAAACCAAATTAAACAAAAACGAGGAGGCACAGAAAAATGATTGTAGAGGCAGTACCGAAGATCGAATACTCAGAGACAAGCTTCAAGAGTGGCAACAATTTCCATCTATCGCAACTGAAAGCGAGCATTGCGAAGGAGCTTGCCAACAAGCTACCTAGGTGCAATAGTTTGCTAGACATTATGACTATCACTCCATCAGTCTCCTCGGGAGTCTTCACCTCTGCCAGCGACCAAGTGTTGCAAGCGGGACTGGAAAGTATGAGGAAAAAGAACGAGGAACTTTTCTTGCGTTGTATAGCTCTGGAGGCATCTAACAAACGGCTCAAGGAGAATCTTCGCAGGCTAGCAGAGGTGGACGAGAGAGTTTCTAAAATGGCTATGGTTGCTCTGGAGTGTGAGCCTTGAAAAAACTTCATCGTATGCAGTTCGCAGAGGAGTGTGCGACTGCTCAGTATCCCATCAGACGACTCAGCGAAATTCCCCTCGAGTTGAGGAAAGATATAGTTGAGTTGGCTCGGGTAACTGCAAATCGGAGGGGTAAATTTCTTAGGGACTTGCTCCCTATGGTAATGAACTTCTCTGGCAAAGGAAAAACAAGAGAGCTAGCAATTCTCATCGAACACGAAAGCGAGATACTATAAATTGAAAAACGTAATTCAGAAACATTGTGGTGTTTCGGGCAAGCGGAGAACAAAGGCTCCTATGCAAAAAGCGGTGATATTTCCAAATGCAGATCAATGTCAGATGCTACGAGTAATTATGAGGGTGGGCTTGAGAGAGACGTGGCACAAGTGGTCAACCAAGGACAAGGAAAATACGAAATCAGCACTATCAAGGCTGGACTATTTCTGTGAACAAACTGGAAGACCTCTCAACCCAAGCTTTAGTTCGATACTCGAGGTAACGATGCGTGAGTAGTTCAATCCTAGAACGTCCTCTATTCCAAGAGGGAAATGGTGGTGCAAGTCCAACCCTCCCGCTCCTTTCAGTCGAAGAAGTGAGACAAATGGTACAGAAAGCACTCTCTCCAGAGTTGCTAAGGGGGAGGTGGAGGACGGAGCAGGGAACGCTGGATGGGCATTGCTACGTAGCTAGCGAGGCTTTGTGGCACTTGCTCGATAAGAGCCTATGGCAACCCCACTACGCCATCTATATGGACGAAGGAGGTAGGGCTACACATTGGTGGCTAGTTCACAAGGACACCCTAGAGATTGCAGACCCAACTAAGGAGCAATATAACGGCTACAAGTTCCTCGACAAGAATCTCGAGGCTGGAGTCCCTCCATACAAGATTGGAAAGATTGGAAACTTCTTAACCAAGGAGCCGTCCAAGAGGGCAAAAATAGTCATCGACAGAGTTTTATTCTCTTACAAACTAATTCAAAAATTAGGCGACAAGCAATGAGAACTGGCTCAAAAGTGGTATGTGTGGATGATAAATTTCCAGTAGAGATTATGATTTACTATACCCATTTACCAATCAAAGGCAGAATATACACTATTCGAGATGTCGGGGTTGGAGTGGGAATAGACGGAGAATCTGGTCAAATTGCTGTGACGCTTGAGGAGATTGGAAATCCAAAAAGTAAGGTTGCCCCATATATGGAAAGGGGATTCAAACAAGAAAGATTTCAGGAGATACAAGAACCAGAAGATGTAGAGAACTTCGCTGAACAACCAGAGGAGGAATTAGTATGAATACAAACGAACCCAAAGACCCAAAAATAGAAGCCCCAACCGACCAAGAGCACGACGAGATTAAGGACTTTTCGTTTTTCAGATTCGAGACATCTATTCGCAAGGAGCGGGAAGGTAATGGTATATTCGATTGAGGGCTATCTGCTACATATTATCGTACCTATTCTACCTAGCAGGGCATATTGTTTGCTACTGCCCAATCCTAAATAATTTCTCTATATTCTATAAGCTTTATTCGTTTCTGATGAAAAAATCAATAGGGTTCGATAAGGAGGGCAGGATATGGAAGTATTCAAGCTCGAATACCAAGGAGTAGAAAAAGAGTTCTTAGCTCATCAATGTTCCAAATGTGGGGCAGAAGGCAGGCTCCATTCAGCTTTCGGCAGGCTAATCTGCACGTCTTGTAAGAACGACAGACCTAACAAGATGACTGGCAACTCGGGGATGTACGATAGACCACAAGAGGAGATGTGTTTCGTAGATGGGCTTTTCTTGGAACGAGTCAGTAAGAGCAATGGAATGTTTGGTAGTCTATTCTTTAGTCACTATCCAGAGTCGAAGGGAATCGTAGGACGTGCCCTCTGTTACCTTGTTTACTTAGACAAGAAGGCTATTGGCATCATAGGTTGCTCTAGTCCTCCCAAAAACTATCTCAAATTCAAGGACTTCTTCGATGGAGCAGATGAGAAGCAATATGTGGTCAACAACGTATTCAGACTTACTCGCAACGACAAGAATCTTGCCACAAAAGTCTTGAAGATATTCCGCAATCTAGCTAGGAAAGACTATGCGAACGAGTACAAGGAGACTTTACTTGGGATGGCTACATTCGTCGAACCTCCTCGTACTGGCACAATCTATAAGGCGGACAACTGGAAATTTCTCGGGATGACTGAGGGAATCAGAATGAGACGCAACAAAGAAACTTGGGAGAAAACCTACCAAAAAGGAGTAGCTAAATACATATATGCTATTAAATTTAACTAAAGTCGTAACCTATCTAATCTACATCATATTCTTTCTATCGATGACCATAGGTGGTACTGGCTACGTAGTATTCGTGATGGGGAACAGTCCTTGGTGGTTCGTTCTAGGATTTATATTCTCACTTGGCTATACTCGCCCTGCTGAGTGGGAAATGCTAACGAAATCAAAAAAATGAACTATAAAGTAATGCGTTATACCAAATGAACACGACCATATTCAGAACGATGGGTGATGAGTGGATGATGTTGGGTGCGACACTAAGACAAGGAGGCTATTTCAACTTCGCTGGAGTGTGGGGAACTGTAACAAAAGTAAAAAGAGATATGATTGCGAGTTTCGAAGACGAGACTAGTGAGGGTGGGACGAACTACTACTACGTTGAAGACAAAGGCAAGAATTGGCCTTTATTCTTGCGTTTTGAGCCTCTCTTAACACCTTTTGAACTGTGGGACTCTAACGATGCGAGAGAAGGAACTATCGAGCAGGAGAGGAAGCTTTACAATGCTGGTATGCTATACGCATCATATTCTGATAAGATCACAGCCCTTGGCGACCTTAAGGAAGTAATTATATCAGAGATAGACCAAAGCACTCAGTTCCCACCCCACTTTAACTCACCAACCTACCTATATGGGAGCCTAGTACTAGCACTCCCTGCACCCCTAAGCGTTCAGACACTCTTCAAGAAAACATTCCTAGATACCCTAGAAATGCTCGACGATGCCCCACGATTCACCCTAGGAGACAAGTAATGGACAATATACGTAGCCCCTCTGACACCCCACTAAGGCACGCCCTAGCCCTAGCACTAGAACGCATCAATGCACTAGAGCAAAAGACCCAAGAACTAACTACTAAGCTCTATCTACTTACCCTAGCTAACCCACTTAAGACCACAGAGATAAGGGGCACTTTATTTGATAGCCTAGAAAAGCAAGGGGGGGTATACCTAGAAACAAACTTCAACCCTATTCAGTTGGAGCAATTAAGATCAACCCAAAGGGACGCACCCCTAGTAGAGCTTAGAAGAAAAGTTATAAGATCATTATATTCCCAAGGGATAAACAAGAACGCTATAGCACGCCTACTCAATAAGTGTTACAAGACAATAGATTATAACTTAGCAATGTCTTGTCCCTTAAGGAAGGCAAAGACTAAGCAGTTTGTATTAAGACGTGATGCACTAGATAAGAAGATAGCCAAGAGGCGACAAGCAGTTATAGTGTAGAGATCAAGATAAGGATATGAGCATAGCATTTCAAAATAAAAAAGGGGTAGATAACTTTTACAAACATAAAGGACAGCAGGGTGGCGAAGCCGCGATAAGAGTCTTAACGTGTAGTGTTTTATAGATAAGGGTTTACACTTATGTCTAATCCAGATGGTAAAGTCAGCATAATCAAGATTGCTGAGGCTTGGGGTTGCACTCGCCAGTACGTAAACAAGTTGAGGATGAAGGGGATGCCTACTGACTCAATCGAAATAGCTACTGAGTGGATGGAGGCTCACAGGATAAAGCCCCCAATCAAAATTGGATTGGAAGGGTACAACGACGACGTTGAGAAAAGTCTTCCCGAAGATACGCAGGCTGAGGCGAGCGACCTAATGAGAGACGATATCTATGGTTGCCTAGCTAGATCAAAGCAAAGCGAGAAAGTCGCTTATGCCATCCTTCACCAAGCCCAAGTAAATCGAGACCACGCCAGACTTCCGAACCTAGTGAAAGCCCACAAGGAAAGCGTAATGGGAAGGCTAACTGCGGAAACTCGAGTCGAGCAGTTGCAGAGGAGTACTGGTCAGACGATTGGGACTGACTTAGCCAAAAACATAATGTCCCGCTATATGAGCACCATCAGAGCTTTGATGGAAGGGTTGCCATCTTCTGTGTGCCGAAGGGCAAATCCCTCTGACCCCGAACTTGCTAAGGAAGCGATGCAGGAAGGAGTCGATAGGATTATTGCGATCATCCATAAAACTAAGGGAGCGTTCGGCGAAAGGGTTAATGAGTCTTCGCTTGACGAAATCGACAAAACAATCAAGCCTACTATAGATGAAAACGGAATACCCACTTCTAAAGAAAATTAAGATAAGTGAAATCAAGGGGGCTACTTACAATCCTCGTAAGATTACTAACGAGCAACTTGGGAGACTTACGAAGTCGATATCAGAGCTTGGAGACCTACAACCAATCACGATCAACGCAAGGACTGGAAATACAATTATTGGAGGACATCAAAGGCTTAAAATATATCAAGCTATGGGAAGGGACTCCATCGAAGCGTGGGTGGTGGACTTGCCCTTGGAAAAGGAAAGAGCAGCGAACCTCGCCCTTAACCATCTCTCGGGTGAGTTCGACATTCCAGCCCTTAAGGACTTGCTCGATCAAATCGACAATTCCGACTTGGACATCGAAGTAACTGGATTCTCAAATGCGGAGCTTTCTCGCCTTATGTCACAGACCATCCCGAAGGGGGCACTCGAACTGGACATAGAACAAGCAGGGAAAGGAGAGGTTCCAGACCTAGAGGGAGATTTTACACCTCCGCCATCAGCAATCAGACTCGTTCCCATATATCTGACAAATGAGGAGCACGACTCTTTTATTGCAAAAGTTAAGAAACTAGGGGAAACGATTGGAACTGAAACTTCAACTGACACAATTAAGTCTTGTGTCGAGAAATGCTACTCTGAGCTTTAGTCTTTGACATTTTACTTGGTAGTATGGATATCGTGCATATTACGCAATGCCTAGCAGATGAGGAGGTGGACTGCCTAGCAGGGACTCACCTTCACGAAAACTGCTACGATCATATCATAGACGAGGATACTGATGTCTATAAACCCAATGGAGAGCTTCTGCTTAAGTTCCGAAAGGGAATCATTCCTCTGTCAATTTGCAAGCAAGCCTACCCATCTCTTAGAACTGGAGCGACAAAAACCTATAATCGTGGAACTGCGGGCGGAAACATTAAGAAAGATGTGAAAAGTAATTTTGTCGTAGCAGGGAATCAAACAAAGGGTGGATATCGAGTTAAGAAAGATGGAACACTAAGCAATGTTTGGGAGAGACCTAAGCCAATTCTAAGTGGTTTGATAGGTTTTACCGATAAAACTTCGAGAATGCCGTATTGCCGTACAACTAGGTGGACTAACGAAAATCCAGAAAAGTTTGCGTTAGCCCTGCCCCTTATTCAATTTATAAGCAAATCCTTCAAAGAGCTAGTTCCAGAACGATATAAAGCTCAAAAAGCAAGATGCGACAAAACAATTAAAGATTGGGTAATTCCAAATAGTGTATTCACGACCATAACAGTAAACAAAAACTGGCAGACTGCGGTACATAAGGACGCTGGAGACCTTGCCGAAGGGTTTGGGTGTATGACTGCGTTCTCCGCTGGAGGCTACAAAGGTTGCAATCTAGTATTCCCGAAATATAGGACTGCGGTAAATATGCGGACTGGAGATTTAATTTTATGCGATGTCCACGAATGGCACGGAAATACCCCTCTTGTTCCTAAAATCGGAGTTCCCCACGAAAGAATAAGTTGCGTATTCTATTATAGAGAGAATATGTACAAGTGCGGAACCCTAAAGAAAGAGTTAGACGATGTTAAAAGAAGAAATACTAGAGACGGAACTCCTCTCTATATCTGATCGTGATAAGGTTGCAGTAGTATGTTGCGGAGAACATAACGGCAAACATTCAGACGCAACCTACATCTTAGCTAAAAATTGCTATTTGAATGGATTGTATCCTCATATATTTTTCTTTTCCCCAAATACTTGCCCCTTGCTACTTAATAAGAAGTTTATCACTAAGCAGGGTTTTCCAGTTCTTGTAGGAGGTAGCACTCCGCAAGCAAATTTTGAGTTAGTGCAACTTCTTGGCAGTTACGGCTCGAGGGCGTGGATGGGCATTGCTCCGCCTATTCCAGAGTCTTACTCGGTAACTCGGGAGGGAGTTCTTTATCTTTGGAAACAAAAGCCAGCAAGGGACATCGTTTACAATAATATGCCAATGGAAGATGCCTTAGTAAATTGGGCTTTTGACTATTTGAAGTTTGCTAAGTTAGTAGTTTGCAAGACGAGCGAGGAGAAAATACTTTACCCGAAAGGAGTTCCTGTTATATCAGAGGGCGAGGCACTCAAGGGACAATATATTGAATGAATTAGACCTAGAGCAGTTTGTGGACAATATCTGGAGTCCACGCCAAGCACTATCAGTTCAGCAATGGGCAGAGGCTAATCTATATCTTTCGGAAAGGGTATCCTCTTCTGCTGGTGCGTACTCAACTCTTCTTACCCCATATGTTCGGGAGCCTCTCGAAAACTTCAAGGATGACCATACACGCACGATGGTTCTTTGCTGGGGAGCACAGACCGCAAAGACGACAACCATTCTAGCGGGACTAGCCTATAGGCTCGACGTTAATCCAGTTCCCGCAATGTGGGTTATGCCGAACGAGAATCTCGCCAGAAGCTTTTCCGAATATCGTTGGCAACCTATGGTAAGCGATTGCCCTGCTCTAGCAAAACACAAGCCAGCTAACGCAGATAAGTTCAAGATAATGGAACAACATTTTGATCGTATGTCACTTTGGTTTTTTGGCAGTAACTCACCAGCAAATCTTGCATCACGTAGTGTAGGACTTTTGATTTGTGATGAAACTGATAAGTTTGCCGAAGCATCATCTAGAGAAGCTGGGGCGATTCAGCTAGCCGAAGCCAGAACAAGGACGTATCCCTTAAGTCTAACTATTCAAACCTCCACGCCAACGACAGAGTTTGGGTACATATGGCAGGCATTCCTTAGAGGCGACCAGAGGTACTATCACGTTCCTTGCCCTCATTGCAACGAGTTCCAAGTTCTGACTTGGCCGAACGTGAAATGGGACAAAGAGGCTAAAGGGGAGGATGGCACGTGGGATAACGAGAGAGTGCGAGCTACGGCTTACTACGAGTGCCCTAAGTGCAAGGGAAGGATAACTGATGGTCAGAAGACAAAGATGCTTAGGTTGGGCAAATGGAAACCAGCAAACCCAAACCCTGAGCCAAATGTAAAATCCTACTCCCTATCAGGAATCTATTCCCCTTGGGAGACTTTCGGGAAACTGGCTGTGAAGTTTCTGAACGACAAGAAATCCTTGGTTGGCTTGCAGGACTTCGTCAATTCAGTACTCGCCCAACCTTGGGTAGAGAATCCCGAAGAAAGCACAGACAAAGTTGAGGGTAGCGGGTATAGGATGGGTGAGGTATGGGCAGAAGCCGACAGGCGAATAATCTCGGCGGACATCCAAGAAGCCAAGGGCTTTCATATGTGGGTGGTGGTGCGGGCTTGGAAGTTGGACGGAACCTCTAGGCTGGAGTGGTGTGGAAGGCTGGAGACGTGGGACGCACTAAGGGTTATGCAGTTGGATTGGAAAGTGGATGATAAAATGGTTTTTGTGGACAGCGGAGATCAGACCAGAGACGTTTACTATCAAGCTTGTAAGTTTGGGTGGACTTGCTTGCTCGGCTCCGACTCTCACCTTTTCGCACACGTAACTCCGACCTCCCGCATCAATCGCCCCTATTCCGCCCTTCAATGGGGCGACCCCTTAAGCGGAACTGGTAGGGTAGCTCAAGCCGAAGGGCTATCCAAAAAGAGATGTCCAGTTATTCGTTGGTCAAACCCGACCATCAAAGACATCCTTACAGCGTTAAAGAACAAGAGGATGGGTTCTTGGCTTATCCCTTTAGACACTCCCGAAGAATGGCACAAACATATCAATAGCGAAATCAAGAAGCCTAAGTACAACCCCATCTCGGGGCGTACTAAACTAGTTTGGCATAGAATACACAAGGACAATCACTTAAGAGACTGTGAGTGTATGAATCTAGTAGGGGCTATGCTACTTGGTTGTATGCCAGTACCAAATGAAGATTCTTCCGAAATGAAACAAGTTGGCGATGAATATAAATCGCAAGAGTTGACAGAAGCGTAATCGGTATGGCTAGCGTTCAAGGCGTATTTTTCGGGCTAACCGCAGGCCAAATCACCACGATTCGGGACAATGCGTTGTCCGCAGTCAATGCAATTTTGACAACTGGTTCTTCGTATTCTATTGGAGGAAGGCAACTTACAAGGGCGAACCTAAACGAGCTTGAGATGACCATTCTTGAGGCGACCTCAGCCTTAAATCGACTTGCAGGGGCAGGGACTAGGATAACTAGAGTCTATGCTGATTATTCTCGGGGCGGAAGATTCTAGTTGATATAAAATACTATACGTATAATCCTTGCATATGCCCAACCTGAACTTCATAGAGAAAATTGTATCCTCGGTAAATCCCGCCTTTGGAATCAAACGTTTAGCAGACAAATGTAAGTTAGTGGAGTTCAACAGATTTGCTGGTGCGTATACCCTTACAGATCGTGCACCATCCAGAATACTAAGTGGCGGAGAGGGATTCTCTTCAACGTTCGAACGCATTCAGTTGATACGTGCGGCACGTGACCTAGAGGACAACAATTCAATCATTCGTAGCATCCTTTTGAAGTTCAGTCAGTATGCCCTCGGGCAGTTTCGCTACTCTAGTAGGACTGGAAATAACCAGATAGATGACGCTTACGAAAAGTATTGGGAGAACTGGTGCAAGAAAGCTGACTACTTAGGACGACACAATTTCCACGCCTTGTCACACCTTGCCCTCCGCTCTGTGCTTAGAGATGGAGATGTTGGGTTCGTAATTACCAGACAAGAGACCTCGAATGGAATCGCAGACCCAAATAGCCCTTTAGCACTACAAAGCGTAGAGGCAGATCGTATTGGTGGGAACATAGATGTGCCGACAGCTAACCAAGAATATATCGGGGGAGTTTGCTTTGACCCAAACGGAAAGACAACTGGATACAAAGTTTATCGTCGAACACAAGGTAACTCTTATACCGACCCGCAGATAGTTCCCGCTCAGTCTTTCCTTCTAATCTATGACCCTTTGAGGCTCGACGAAGTGCGTGGACGTAGCCATCTAGCATCAATCATTAATCAATGTAAGGACTTGCAGGAGACGCTCGACGCAGAGCAAATGGCAGTCAAGAACGCGGCGATGCGGATTATGACCATCGCCAACTCCAGCGGACAAGCAGACGACCCATCCTCATATTTTAACCAAGCCAACACAGACGCATACGGCAACCTAACGAATCTCGAGACGATGCAGAAGTCGCAGATCAACTACTTGCCCTCGGGTAGCGAAATGAAAATGTTCGAAAGTAATCGCCCCTCATCGGCTTTCCAAGGTTATGTGGACTTAATGGTTCACTTGATTGCCTTAGCATTCAACCTCCCATTCGGTTTTTGCTACGACCTTTCTAAGCTCGGCGGCCCAACCGTGAGGCTGGAAATGTCCCTCGCTTCCCGAACCTTCAAACGTTGGCAGTCAATTATGGAAGATAGATTTTTTGACAGGGTTAAGAACTTGGTGCTCGCAGACGGAATGAGCAAAGGGGAAATCCCTCCAAGTGCTAACTATAGAAATGGCAAATGGATATATCCCGCCGACCCAACCATAGACGTAGGGCGTGACTCACAGAGTGCCATCGCTGAGTTCAAAGCTGGACTCCGAACAATGACTGAAATTTACGGAAGCAAAGGAGAAGACTATGAGGAATCTATCAGACAAAGAGCCAAGGAAGTTCGCATTGCAACCGACCTTGCTCAAGAAATGGAAATCCCTATCGAAAGTATTTCAGACTCTTTTAAGCCCTCTGAGCCGACAGCTCCGCCCCAAGCCCCATTGCCCTCCGTGGCGGAGGCCAAATTGCCAGACGTGCCTAACACAAATGATGAATCGGAAGTAGACGACAAAGAAGAAGACACCGAAGAGGAAGTTCCAACCAGAGCAAGGCGAACACCGAAGGCTATCACGACTAGAGAAGCTGAGATGATCTTGGACGCTATCGAGATGCAGGCACTTGGTGATATAGATTTATCTCCCAACGCTGGAATGATTGAAGCCGCAAAGTCAGCACTACGAGTGCGTGCGACGAAACCAGCTAGCCAGCGGGGAATGACACAAGTTGGCGTTGCTAGGGCAAGAGACATAATCAATGCCAAGAGATTATCCCCTAGAAGCTGGAGGCGTATGAAGAATTTCTTTACTCGTCACGAAGTCGATAAGCAGGGAAGCAGTTGGGATGAGAAGGGTAAGGGGTGGCAAGCTTGGAACGGATGGGGTGGAGACGCAGGGTTCGCCAGATCAAAGGTTGTCGTAGATCAACTAAACAAAGCCAGAGAAGGAAAATAACTTAGATGATCTCGCTTTGCTATAATTCAAGGCAGATCAATTTCTACGACCCATCGCAAGATCGTGACTCTAGCGGGAGGTGGACTGGTTCGGGTGGAGGTTCGGGTTCGAATGCTCAGACTACTACTCCCAAGTGGGCACAAGATAATCCAGAGAGGGCTAGCAAGGAAACTGGTGAGAAGACAACGATGCTTTATCACGGAACCTCTGCTCAGGCATTAAAGTCGATTCGAGAGCAGGGAATTAAACCAAGCAAGGAAGGGGTATGGGGTGGCGGGAAAGTATATTCTACGGACTCAATGGATTTGGCGATGGAATACGGAGCGTTGCGTGGTGGAAAAACTAGCAAAATCGGGGGGAAACAACTTATAGGAATCATCGGCATATTGGCCGAAGGGTTCAAAAGCGTGGCAGATAATATACCAAGCAAGAAATCACAAATGATGGGCAAGACTGGTATGGCCGCAGTTTCTAAGATATTTGTAAAAGACGGCTCGGTACATCCTCGGAACATAAAGACTATGTCGATATTTGATATTGATAGTGTTAGAAAATATATCTACGAGAACGGAAGCAAACCAAAACCCCTCGCAGTAAAAAACCTAGCGAGTGAAGAGGGTTTAATCTATGTGCCTATTCTAATTCAGGAGCCTATAAAAAGTAGGATTGCATTCTACGACCCATCGCAGGATAGGGATTCGAGCGGTAGATGGACTGGAAGTGGTGAGATTATGGTATCTCCAAATACTAGGGAAGATATGACCTTTCCGCAGGCAGTTGCGGAAAAAGATAGTCCAAAACACGCTGAGGCTGTGAAGATGGCTAAAAGCATAATCGAAAAGCAGAAGATGACGGCAGAGATGGAGAGTGGAGTTGGAGATTGGGAAGATGGTGCGGAAGACTCCATTATTATGAAGGTTAAGGGAGAGGACTTCGACCAGATTAAATATACGGCATCTAAGCTAGGCTCAAAGCTACAACAAAAAGCAGTCATAGCGTTTGAAGAAAAAGAAAATGGAAACGACATTCTTCATAAAATTACATCTCAGCTTGGAATGGGAGAAGTTAGAAAGGTATTGACAGAAAATGGAATCAAATTTAGAACTTTGGTGGGAAACGAAAAGAAGACAAACGTAACTATCCTTGACCAAGGAGCGTCCTTGTTGACTAAAGTTTCCAATATACTAGGAGCATTAAATGCAACAGCAATTTCAGTCAGAGGTATTGGCGAGTTTATCGGTGGAGATACCAGAGAAGACGGAGAACGAGCTTACCAAGAAAATATCCGAAGCTACGAAACAAAATTCCCGACTCGTATTCACCACTCCCTCCAAAGGGGCAGGCTACATTATTACAGGGGCTACACTCCGATAGAGTTTTACGACCCCTCTCAGCAGAGGGACGAGAGGGGCAGATGGAGCGGTTCGGGTGGCGGAGGGGGAGGAAGGGCTACAAAAGCACAAGAAGCCAGAAACGAGAGACAAGCCCAAAGACTTATAGACAAATTAAATCGAGACCCAAAAGTAGTTGAAACCCTAAAGAAGATGGCAGTATTGCAGGCAAAGGTTGCTAAGGATGAAAATAATAAATTAGCCTCTGTAACGCATTGGAGTCTAAGAGACCCAAGCAAGTACAAACAATCAGCAGACATCGTGCAGACTTTTCAAAATCCAACGAAAGAAACAAAAGAATACAATAAGAAGATTATTGAATCTCAGCTAAACCCAAAAGCGGTATCCGAAAATCCTATTGCGGTTATTCTTATGGGTTCTCCAGCCTCGGGCAAAACAACCGTGGGCAGACCCTATGCAGACAAGATTCTAGGAGGCAAGCAAGTAACAATCATTGACCCCGACGCAGTCAAGGCACAGCTTAAGGGATATGAAGGATGGAACGCTGGAGCTTTTCACGAAGAGAGTTCATTCATCTCAGAGAAGCAAATCTTTCCTATGGCTATGGGTGCTCGTCACAATATGATTATCGATATTACTGGTAAAAATACTGGTAAGGTTGAAGGAATGGCGAACCTTCTTAAGTCGTGGGGTTATAAAATTGGAATTGTGCACGTTGACGTAAATGATAAGAACGCACTTACTCGGGCGAGTAAAAGATTTGCAAAACCGAACGGACGCTACGTTCCTTATGGCTATATCAAGGGTTCAGCAGTACAAGCCTCAGCCACTTGGAGAAGGCTAACGGACGGTGGGATTGCAGATATTGGCTATCAAATAGACGGCAACGCAGACAAGGGAAAAGGCCAAACACCAAGAGTAAAGGAGACTTATGCAACAGCTTTCTGAAATCGATAAAGCTTACAAAAAGCAGGATGACGACTACATTGATGGGCTTATCGAGCAACTCAACAAGACGGAGGAGGAGCGGATTAAAGACGCTATAGCGATGTTCGGGGTAGACGAATACGAGAAGATGACTGGCACAAAAATACCACAAAGCATTAAACAACTCGAGGAACCAACAGAAAAAGATTCCTGCCCCCTAGCGACCCAAGACGTTAAAACCAACTTAGCCAATAGAAAAAAAGCAATCGACGTTGCTCAATATGGGCCGCAGAACCCAAATGAGCCGAACGAGGACTATTGGAAGGCTAAAGCCAAAGAGTTTGGTGGGGATGTAGCCTCAGCCAAGAAAATGCTCTGTGGTAATTGCTCCGCTTTCAATGTTAAGAAAAAGATTATCGATTGTATTAAGAAGGGTATAGGTGAAGACGCTGGAGAAGTTGTAGAAGCTGGACATCTTGGATACTGCGAAATTTTTGATTTTAAGTGTGCAAGCAAAAGAACTTGTTCTGCGTGGATTGTTGGGGGGCCGCTAACTGACGACTCAAAGGAACTTGCCCGAACTATTTCTCAAACACCCGCTCCAAAGAAGGATAGAATCAAAGGCTCCGACAAGAATCCCGAAGGAACCGCTTCCACTAGAAGCGAATCTGGAGGCATAGAAGTATCGGAGCAAGTAGAGGAAACTCTTAGAAACAAGATTGCTGACTTCAAGAAAAGCCATCCCAACCGCAACGCTCCTTCTCTCGGAACTTTGAAAAAAGTCTTTCGTAGGGGTGCGGGAGCTTTTTCTACTAGCTACAGACCGACCATAAGCGGAGGTGCACCTAATTCTCGTAATGCTTGGGCTATCGCTCGGGTTAATAAATTTCTAAAAATGGCTGGAGGAGGCGAGGTTAAGAAGTCTTACAGAGAGGCAGACGGAGACCTTCTCGGGGCTATCTTTGAAGACGGAGACCTCCTTGAGTTAGACTGTGGTACTGGTAGCGGAGGATTCAAGGCGGGCAACACTTGCTCCAAGGGCGGGGATGGCTCAAAAACGACCAAGGATGC
>RFYV01000241.1 GCA_009921265.1 Betaproteobacteria bacterium
CCGAAATCTGAATACCTAAAATCGATTTAGCTGTGTCTTTATTGGTTGTAATTGTTTGTGTGGAAAAATCTGTTGTACTGCTCGAAACAGTACCTGTATAACGAACAATCACAACCCCTGAGCCACCACTACCATTAAAGTAGGAAGAACCGTTGTACTCCCCACCCGCACCACCACCACCACCTTTATTGTTAACACCTGAAGTCGCTTGACTCAAACCGTTATTTCTGATTACTCCAACTGCATCTCCAGCATTGGTTCCACCGATGCCACTGCTATTTTGACCCGCGCCTCCGCCGCCTGAACCGTAAACAACAACTTGGCCAGAAATATCACTACTAAAACCTTGACCCCCTTGGCCTCCACCACTATTGATTGCATTAACACCTTGGCTAGTAGCTCCACCGCCGCCGCCCCCAGCCAAGGTCAGATGATCACTTTGACCGCCTGCATTGCCATAAAAAACTACACTCTGAGCATCGGTTGTGTATCCAGGCACTGCATAGCCACCAAGACCATTAGTCCAATGCCCACCTCCGCCAGAGCCACCCAACAAACCATTATCTCCACCGTATCCTGCACCTGCACCGCCGCCATTAACATAGATTGATTGAGAGCCCCCAACAATTGAACTGAAGTTACCGCTACTACCACCATTGTTAGAATTCTCATGAGTTGCTACACCACCACCTCCAACAATAATGTTGTAACTGCCCGCCAAATAATAGTTACTACCATATGCTACACCACCACCACCACCACCGCCAGTAGCTATATTTGTTGAATATCCACCAGAACCACCGCCAGCAACGACTAAGATTTGTGCGCTCACTGAAGAAGTAGGCGCAACAAATGTTGATGTACCAGTAGTAGTAAAGGTGTGAACATAATCAATACCCCCCGATTGATTGGCAACTTGGGTAATGGTGCCGCCTGTACCAGGTGAAGTTGCAACACTCCTAAAAAAAGAGTTTACAGGCGCTTCATTCACACCCATGATATTGAACGTGAACGTTACATCCTTCGTCGTGCCGTCCTTTGATGTCACCGTAAACGTATCAATCTTCGTCTCACCAGCACCTAAGTACTGCGTCGCACTATTAGCTACCGTATACGTGTACTGACCATTTGCACTCAACGCCAAGGTGCCTAAGTTCCCAACGGCTGAGGTCGTCGTCGTATTAAAGCTCGATTGATTT
>RFYV01000242.1 GCA_009921265.1 Betaproteobacteria bacterium
TCAGATCCAAAGCAAAAAAAGGCTTTGTCAAATATGTTGCAAGAACTCAATAAGAATGCGATCGGTTAGGTTGGTAGCTAATCGCGGTCATGACATGCATAGAAAAAATGGTTTTTCTATTTGATATGATCATTTGCATATGCAATTGTCATTTGATTCAATCGACACGCCAGCCCTGACCAAGGCTGATATAGCTCTTTTACTCTTTGATCAAATCGGTCTCAACAAGCGTGAATCTAAAGATTTCATTGATGCATTCTTTGAATTAATAGTTACCGAACTAGTTGCTGGGCGTGATGTCAAGATCTCGGGGTTAGGTAATTTTGAGGTTCGCACTAAAAATGCAAGACCCGGGCGTAACCCACGTACCGGAGAGTTAGTTCCCATTTCGGCACGCAGAGTTATCACCTTCAAAGCCAGCGGGATATTAAAAGAAAAGATCAAAAATCAATAATCAATAAACCCCAATTGCTCAGCTTACTTAAAAATTAAGATCGCAAGAAAGGTTTATCTAAATCATTCATTGCAAGCAAAATTGCTAGTTCACGTGCGATTGAATCGCCATTTGGATCGGTCAGGGTAACTTCATTTTCAGGCAGCATGAAGTTGTGCTCAAGATCAAGCCAATTTTTTGGAGGCCATTGGCCATCTGCCTCTGCTTGGTCTAAATCCATTTGTTGCTTGTCTGTCCATCTAGGCATTTTTGTAACTTCAGCCTTTGATGGAAATATGCCGATTTCTACATTGGCTATAAATTCGTCTGCAGCTCTATGACTGCGACATTGACTCACTCGCATTTTGTTGCGTTTGTTTTTGGCCTCCTTGGGTGTTTCCTGTGAACTTGTCATAAGTTCTGGACTGGTTTTGAGTTTTTTGCTCATCTCATAAGAACCCCATTTGTGAATTCGATCCCCTTGAGCACTTTGATCAATACAAAGTTTGAGTGCCCAGGTCTGATACGCAGGAATCATTTTGCGTAAAGTACGTGGGTCAACATAGGTCAGTTGATACTTGGCATCGATGCCATAGTGAGCGCCGCGGATGTAGGCAATTTTTAATAACGCTGCAACTGCAGCAGCAGCTTGTGCAGTTTCTAAAAATATGGGTATTGCCAAACACAACATGCCTGTTCTGGGGGTGTACTGAATTTTGTGTAAACGGTCTAATGGCGGGTAACCGTCGAATTTCCAGGAGTGGAT
>RFYV01000243.1 GCA_009921265.1 Betaproteobacteria bacterium
GGATCGACAAACAAAACGTATTGCGTATAAAAACCACCAGCCAACCCAACGATGGCAGCACTTAATGCCATTGCACCTTGCTTATAAAGTTCTGGGGAAAAACCAAGGCTTCGAACCGCATCCTCGTCATCTCTAATGGCTCGAAGAACATAACCGAAACGGGAAGCTTGTAGCTTTGCAACTAAGATGGTTACAAATACAAGCATTGCTAAAGACAAATAGTAATAGCCTTCCTTGTGGTGTGAAAACTGTAGATGTTTCCAACTTTCTTGCAAAATTGGCAATTGAATTCCCATTGCGCTGCCCACATCATCCCAGGCATTCACAAGTAAAAAAATTGATTCAGCCAATACCAAAGTAGCAATCACAAAATAGTGCCCACGCAACTTAAAGCATGGCCAGCCCAAAGCAACTCCAACCATAGAGGCAACCAGTGCGCCTAAAGGCATACCAATCCATGGACTCCAGTTAAACTGTGTAACCAAAATGGCATCAACGTAAGCGCCGATTCCAAAAAATACACCATGCCCAAGTGAAGTTTGACCTGCATAGCCACCAAGGATATTCCATCCATGACCAAGAACAGCGTATAAAAAAATGATAGTTAGCATGCGCAATTCAAACGGTTTTCCTTCTAAAAAATAAGGCATAAACATCATTCCAACTGTTGCTAAGCAAAGCGTTTTTGTTAACCATGAAGGCAAACTTGACTCATCATGAATTTGAAGCGTTGGAGGAGTTTTCAAGCTTTGACGTGTCATGGTTTCATGACCTTCCAAAAAGACCGCGAGGTCTCAAAAGAACAACCAATAAATACATGGCATAGACAGGAACAAACTTAAGTTGAGAGCTGATAAAAAACCCTGCCGCTGCTTGCATCACCCCGATCAACAGTCCTCCTACCAATGCACCGTGAACAGAGCCAAAGCCGCCAAGAGCAACCACTACATATGCGACCAATACAAAAGCGCTGCCAACTCGAGGAAAGACCGGATAAAAACAACTTAACAAGGCTCCAGCAGCTCCCACGCAAGCCGCAGCAAGTCCCCAAGCAAGCGAATACATTTTGTCTCCATCGATCCCCAATGTACTGGCAGCAACTCTATCCTGAGATGCAGCACGCAATTGTTGGCCTGTACGAGTTCTAAAAATCAAGATATAAAGCAAAGTT
>RFYV01000244.1 GCA_009921265.1 Betaproteobacteria bacterium
GCTGAGAAGCTCAAGGCTGGTGTGCGTGCCAAAGTGGAGCATCCATTTCGGGTGATCAAACGCCAGTTCGGTTTCGTGAAGGTGCGTTACCGTGGGCTCAAGAAGAACACGCAGCAACTCTTTACCTTGTTCGCGTTGTCCAATTTGTGGATGGTGCGCGCCAAGTTGATGCAGTTGCAGGCATGAGTGCGCCTGAAAACCGGGGGTGCCCGTGAAAACGGGTGAAAACAGCCTGAAATGGGCGGAAAAGTGTCGAACTCTCGCGGGATTTCTTGGGAATCCCACTATTTGAAAACTAATGGTCCGGTAGCACTCTTGAGAACGGATTTTTCAGACCATCCTTAAGCAATTTCAGCAATTTCTGCGCTCGGGAAAAAAATGGGTTCACTGAATATTTGCGTTGGATTTTTTCTTTGGACCATTGATGAACATCTTGACTCACTTCAAGACGGCCCTCACTCTTTTGCCGACACACCATGAATCTTATTCAATTCGCCCGAGGCTATCTTGGCTACTACGCTCTGCCCAGTCATCGCGACAAATGGGGCGGGCCATTTAACGGACAAGAAGGCCGGTGCCGCATCTTTGCAGAACTTATCAACAAGGCTGGGATTACCGCCATTGTTGAGACTGGCTCCTATAAAGGCGTAAGTACCGACTACATGCACCGACAAACGGATCTTCCCATTTACTCGGTGGAAAATCATGCGCGTTACTATGGCTATACACATGCCCGGCTTGGTGGTAGACGCAATGTTCATCTGTACTTTGAGGACTGTCGCTCTTTTCTAAGACACATCAGTCCGGAATTGCTCGGGACAGGTAATACCGTGTTGTTTTACCTTGACGCACACTGGCACACCGATCTGCCCCTGGCAGATGAGCTCCAAATCGTTTTTTCGCAGATGGGTTCGGCACTAGTCATGATTGATGATTTTGCAGTGCCGGGCGATATCGGATACGGCTACGATGACTATGGCCCGAACAAGCAACTGACAGTTGAATACATTGCGTCTTCGGTCCGCCAATTCGACTTGCAGGCGTTTTTTCCAGCGCTGACTTCGCAAGAAGAAACAGGCTCTAAACGCGGCTGCGTTGTTCTGGCAAAAACGCCATCGATGGTTTTGGCCCTAGAGCAGTGTGTCAGTTTGTGGGGTTTTCGAGACGGCG
>RFYV01000245.1 GCA_009921265.1 Betaproteobacteria bacterium
TAGTTGCCAACTCTGGATCTTCTTGGAGCAGCTGCACAACTGTTTCTGAGTGGCTGCGGCTGGCCTTGTCTGTATTCATTTCTGATTCCTTCTAATTTGCCAATCGGCCCAGTAACTCTTGGCCATTCTTACAACACGGATCAAAATTCGGGCAGCTGCATTCCTGTCGGAAAGCTTATCGAGCCATATTTTGTAGGGTTCTTCATTGTTTGGTGTGAGGTAAGTTCGAACTTCTAGCATTCTGGCCTTGTGAATTATAAGTTACAAATGCAGATTGCAAGTGAACTTGTAATCTCAAGAGTTATCGCCAGAATAAGGGTGATGCTTTGGCAATGTATGCATTCGCAAGCAGACCAAACAATGTTGATCTGACCCCATTGATTAACACCCCAATTAATTCAACCATCTCACCCCATCTGTAATTTAGGCCGCGAAAGCTTGACCTCTGGGGACATGCCGGCAGTAGCGGCCATGTTCATCAGGGTGTCTAGCAATTGAGCTGCTTGCGTCTGTGTCATTTCATTTTTTTCAATGACACTGGTAATTTCCATCATGAGCTTTGAGCGCGCTTTCATACTGGCGGCATTGATGGGGGTGGACTCAATGGCATCCCAGACGCTTTTGAACCTTTGATTTGTCATAGTCCTAACTCCCTTAGAAGATATTTGCTTCATGGGCTTCACATCCGAAACCATGCGATTGTTTTGAATGCAGTCCAAACGGTATCCGGCCTCGCGCATGACCTCTAGGGGAAATCTCCTAAGGTCAACCAGAGAGCTGCCTCTGAATTCAAGATCTTTGAAATTTGAAGTATACAAGTTTTGATATATATGGCAAGCCTCAAATCGGGCCTAAGCCACAGATCTTCCTTGTGATGACGCGATCACGGTCATTCATCCACTTGCACCCCTCAACCCCACCAAATTAATGTTGCTCTGACCCCATTGATTAAAAGCTCACTTGACGAGCCTCTCGGTCAGTAGAATTTGCGGCAATGACCCCCATTTACTACCACCCCAAACAGCAAGTCTCACACCCCTTTATTTCTGTTCAAAAGATACCTGAATTTGTACGGCAGACGGGGCGGGAGGCTTTGGGTTTTGAGCCTTTCACAGTAGAAGATTTGTGCTTGGCACACGAGCCGCAGTATGTGAATGATGTGTTGAGCCT
>RFYV01000246.1 GCA_009921265.1 Betaproteobacteria bacterium
AGGTCCTTACGGCCAAGGAATGGTTCAAGAGTGGATTGAGATTGATGAGCGTATTGATTTAGCGGAATTCTTTTCTACAGATCATCCGCAGCTGCGAAGTATGGCTTTCTTTGATGCAATCATCAACAACACTGATCGAAAAATAGGACACCTGCTTCCGGACAAAATTGGAAAGGTATTCGGCTGCGATCACGGGGTCACTTTTCATACCGACGATAAGTTGCGCACCGTTTTGTGGCAGTGGGCGGGAAACGCACTTCTTGAATCCGAGCTGGCACTTTTGTCTTATTTAGAGCGTTCACTGGGTGAGGAGTTTGATCTGAGTCCTTATATAACCGAACAGGAGATAGACGCTCTTCACATGCGCATTACACGAATGATCGATGCAAAGACCATGCCAGTTCCAAGCCAAGAGTGGCCGCCAATTCCTTGGCCTGCATTTTGATAAAGACAAACTAGGATAAGCACATGGAATCGTGGCAATCAATCGCAGTACCCAAGCTCGATTACGCATTATCAATGCCCTCTTTATCACTTACCGACTCCAAGACTGGGTCGAAGAACCAACTCGCGAAAAAGGATCTCTACCGCATGTATGTATGTGGAATAACACCTTACGATGCAACGCACCTTGGTCATGCAGCTACTTATTTAACTTTTGATTTATTGCAACGATATTTACGCGCATCTGGAAGTGAAGTAAATTATGTTCAAAATATTACAGATATTGATGACCCACTTCTCGAGCGTGCCAACCGCGATGGAGTTGATTGGCAAGTTTTAGCGCATTCGCAGATTGATCTTTTTCGCTCAGATATGGTTGCACTGAGAGTAATTCCACCGGCGCATTACATCGGTGCAGTCGAGGCGATTCCATTAGTGGTACAAGCGATACAGGGCCTGGCATCTAAAGGAACAACGTATTTGATTGAGGACGACTTGTATTTTGCAAATGGGGCCTGCTCAGATTTTGGTTCGCTGTCGCACTTGAGTAAAAAAGAGATGGAGATCATATTTTCTCAGCGCGGGGGAGACCCAACCCTGATCGGGAAGAAAGACTCGCTTGATTGCTTAGTGTGGATGGCACAGCGTCCAGGTGAACCAGGATGGGATTCAGAACTAGGCAAAGGTCGGCCTGGTTGGCACATTGAGTGCACCGCAATTGCTAAT
>RFYV01000247.1 GCA_009921265.1 Betaproteobacteria bacterium
CGTGCGCTATGCATCGTATCCTTCATGTCAAGTAACAGCGTCAATCTTGGGCGTTTCCCACAGGTTTGGGGTGCCTGTGGATAACTCCTGTGGATAACTAATCACCGCACACGACCTAATTTACTGGCAATCATAGCCTCGGAGCAAAGCGATCCATAACCAAGTAACATTGTGGCAGTCAGGATTGATTCCACATTGCCATTAGCGCGAATGAACTTCAAATTGCTCGGCAAAATCATTACGGCATCAGCTGATTGCCAAGCTCGGTTGCACCATGCACTTTTTGAAATACCCACCAAACCAATGCCATTGCCATGACTTCGCATTTTTTCTATCCAGGGACTTATGTTGCTAAATGGTGGATTACACCAAATCGTGCCAATCCACGGCGTGACCAATCCATCCTCGATAATGGTCAAACAACGCTTTGCTGGTATCCACGGAATTCCCCCTGGCGGCGCACAGACATCCATATCAAATTTAACGCCCAGAGCTTCAAAGATAAAAGGGGGGGTGTAGTAATCATCCGAGGTGTCATGGTTGATTTCATTATGGCCGAAGTCCAAATCTAGGCGATCATTCATGATCTAACCATAGGCTGAGGATGCGCCCTACCACTAGACCCAATAGGAGGCCCATCCAGAACATCATGATGCGTGCTCCAACAGACACACTCCCATGACACCACACTTGGTGCATTGCAATACCTTGACATGATCTGGCAAATTATCAACAACAATGCGTTCAATTTGCTCAGTAACTTTCTTACACTTACGGCATTCATAACGAATTGTGACTTTCACTTGCATTCCTCGCATGCCCATCTCCGATCCAATCGTGGGTCATAACGCCCAACCCATCACTTCACGCTGGCAATCTTTGGAACCCATGCGCCTTCAGCGTTGAGCACAAACCAATTTGTTTCACATTGCTCGCCTGAATTGAGAGTTTTGATGCAACTCATGCCGTAATAGGCACGACCATTTTTTTCACCATCTCTGACTATGCGATCCCCATGCTTGCAATGCCATGCATCGAAAGACTGCACAACGGCTGGTTGCGTAGCCCAAGGATCATAGATTTGCGCCTCAGCTTTGATGGCACTCACCGTCGCTTTAGGTGCTTCTTGGCGTGCCTTAACTTCATCAGCACTAGCAATTTTCTTTGAA
>RFYV01000248.1 GCA_009921265.1 Betaproteobacteria bacterium
CATGGCGGCCAGCCGCAACAGCCGGGGCAGGTGGTGCAGGAATGCGGCGTGGGCCTGGTCACACTGCGCCGCGATGGCACGCGGCTGGCCTTTGCCGCACCCGCGCTGCGCCGCAGCATGACAGAGCCGGCGCTGCTGCAATTGGTGCTGGCGGCGCTGGGCCTGCAGCCCAACCAAGTGCTAGCGGCGCAGGTGCTGGACAACGGGCCGCACTGGCTGGGCCTGCTGCTGGACAGTCCCGTCACCCTGATGGCCCTGGTACCCGACCATGCCGCGCTCAAGACCATCGGACAAATGATCGGCCTGGCCAGCGTGGAATATGAGGATGGCGGGCCCGGGTTAATTGCAAGATCAAACCGGGAAGCCCGTGCCTTTGGCACCCGGGGCGACGCTGCAGCCGAGACCGGAGCCGAGACCGGCGCTGCAACCGGCCTGCAGGTGCGCGCCTTTGCCGCCGCCATCGGCGTGCCCGAAGACCCGGTCACGGGCAGCCTGAACGCGAGCCTGGCGCAATGGCTGATCGCCGAAGGCGTGCTGCCCGAGCGCTACACCGCGCGCCAAGGCGCCCCTGTGGGGCGCGACGGCTGGGTGTACATCACGCAGGATTCGGCGGGCCAGGTCTGGGTTGGCGGCGATTCGGTGACCTGCATTGCCGGCACGGTGCTGCTGTGAGCGCCGCGCCACCTTTGGCAACCCTGGACCACCTGGTGGTGCTGGCGCCCAGCCTGGCCAGCGGCGTGGCCTGGGCCGAGGCCACTTTGGGCGTCACCCCCGGCCCGGGCGGCGAACACCCGCTGATGGGCACCCACAACCGGCTGCTGCGCCTGAGCAACGGTAAGGGTCAACCGGGTGCGGCCTATCTGGAGATCATCGCCATCAACCCGGCCGCCACGCCAACGCTGCAGCCACCAGAACGCCGCTGGTTCGACATGGACGACCCGGCCCTGCGCGAGCGCGTGGCCCAAATGGGGCCGCAGCTGGTGCACTGGGTGGCGCGGGTGCCGGCACTGGCCGTTGCCCTGCAGGCGTGGCAGCAGTTGGGCATAGCCAGGGGTGAGGCGCGCGCCGCGTCACGCCCCACGCCGGGCGGCCTACTGCAGTGGCAGATCAGCCTGCGCCCGGACGGCCAGCGCCTGTTTGA
>RFYV01000249.1 GCA_009921265.1 Betaproteobacteria bacterium
CGGCAGCCAAGCAGCAGACGGAGGCCGCTCAGTCGGAGTTTTTGTCGACACTCGGCCGCAGCACTCGCGATTGCATCGGCGTGCTCCAGATCGTCGGAGAATCCAAGCGACTCCATGAGCGGATGCATTTACGAGCGCAGAACCTCGACGCTTGCCGGCGCCCGCTCGCGACTATCGCCCGCAATGCTGCGCAGCAAGTGGCAGCGGCATATTGGCGCCAGGTCTCATCCTGCCGACTCCCCGAGGGATTTTTTGCGCATGCACCAGAGGCCGGTGCCATCGCAGCAGCAAATTCAAAAATGCGATCGGCAATTCCACCGCGATTAAGCAAATGGCCCGATAAAACAAACAAAGGAATTGCAAGCAATACAAAACTATCCAAACCCGAACCAATTCGTTGCACCACAATTGATAAGGGAATAGGTTGTGTAAAACCAATTACAACAAACGACGCAATGCCCATGGCAAACGCAATTGGAATTTGCAAAATAACCAGCACGGCAAAAATGCCAAATAAAAGTAGCATGGTCATATGAGGTTATCCTGATTGTTGTGATTGACCAAAGGCGATACACCTCTCCACGCATTTATCAACGAGTTGATTAGACCCGCTAGGCTGGTGATCAACATAGATACACACGCCAAGGTGAGTGGTAAAGAATAAAACCACATGCGTGGAATATCCACAGGCAACGAGACACTATTGGATCTCACTTCCACTTGCATCACACGATAACCATTGGGAATCATGATCAACAAAAAGATCAATACAGAAATCCAAATCAATACTTTGAGCCATCGCTTTTGGGCCTCTGACAAAAGCAACTCCAAAGCAGTAATAGCGATGTGTCGCTCTTGCTTGAGTGCAATCGAAGCCCCTACAAAAACCGCCCATATAAAACAGTAAGTGGAGAGCTCTTCGACCCAAGCCATCGGTTGATCAAAGAAATAGCGACTGACGACTTGCACGCCGACCATCCCCACAATCGCCAGTATCAAAAAAATGCCAAGACCTTGCTCAACCCGTTGGATCCAACGGATCAAGTTTGTTAAAATTTGCATGATCAACCGATCAAAGTTTTTGTATTTGTTCCCATAAGCCGTTAGACCACACACCATCTTTTTCCATTTTGATGACGG
>RFYV01000250.1 GCA_009921265.1 Betaproteobacteria bacterium
CAACCGCATTACTAGCGGCGCAAGGATTAACCTACAATGCTGACACTGGCAAAGTAACTGACACCCCAACCGTATCAAAACCAATTGTTGTGCCTGTAAGTACATCCACAAATGGAACAACCACAGCTACTGCCGCAGCCGTAAACACTCCCGAAGTTGTAGAGGCCGCCGTTGCAGTTTGGAGCGCAGCCCTTGATGCGATAGCAGCAGGTGGCGATTCAGGCTTTGCGGGTGCAGCTCGCAGGGCTGGTTATGTACCAGACCCACCAGTGGTAAATGTAACGGTCAATGCAGGCGTTGTAGGCAGTGAGCAAGTAATTGCCGATGCAGTGCAAACAGTTATTCAAAATCTTGGCCGATACGGCACATCATTACAATACGCAGGGGCCATTGCGATATGACCGCCCCAACCGTTCAAGCCTTCATTAACTTCTCAACAGGCCCATCATTTGCGCAAGCAATGATTTTAGATACTGGCATACTTGACACAAACATTCTTGCCGATGCAGCTGCAATTATTGTGGATGTATCAGACCAAATCAATGCAATTTCAATACAGCGCGGGCGCAATGCGCAGGCTGACCAATTTCAAGCAGGCACATTATCGCTGCGCATCATTGACCAAAATGGTGACTTTAACCCGCAAAATGTCAGCGGCCCTTATTACAATCTGCTGCAACCAATGGTTAAGGTTCAGATTACTGCAACTAGCCTTAGCGTTACTTACCCGCTGTTTTCTGGCTTTATCACAAATTACCTAACTACTCAGCCGAACAATTCAATTGACACTTTGAACTACACAACCATCCAAGCCGTCGATGCGATGCGGCTAGTACAAATGGCACAGATAACAACCGTTGCAGGCAGTAGCGCAGGCGATTTAACAAGCACCCGCGTTAGCCAAATCCTTGACCAAATCTCATGGCCTGCCACAATGCGGTCAATCGAAACTGGATTGAGTACGGTGCAGGCAAATCCCAACACCGCAACCACCGCGCTATCAGCTGCGCAAAAGTGCGAGCTAGTAGAATTTGGCGCGTTTTATGTAGATGCCAGCGGATCATTTGTATTTAAAAACCGCACCACAACATCAACATCTGTATCGGGTACGCCAAAGGTGTTTAACGATAACGGCACAAA
>RFYV01000026.1 GCA_009921265.1 Betaproteobacteria bacterium
GTGCATGGCCACATAGTCATCAAATTTGCTTTCACGTGCGACGTTGTAATGAATAATGCCATGTCCTGCATCTTTGACAGCTGTGGCCATTGCCAACATTTCTTTCGATGATGCCAATCGACTGGGCACTGGCTTTCCGTCAAACCCGTAGTGCACAGTAGAAACTGAAGTTGCAAATGCGATGGCACCTGCACGCAAGCCCTCTTCTACCAATGATTGCATCTGAGCAATTTCTTGGGTAGTTGCCTCGCGTTCAACCGCTTCTTCACCCATTACATACAAGCGAACAGGTGTATGCCCAATCATGACGGCTACATTGATTGCAGATCCGCGTTTTTCAATCACGTCTAAATATTGAGGAAAACTCTCAAAAGGCCAATCTGCACCCAAACCTTCGTTAAGAGCTTGCAAACTCATTGCCTCAACACGTTCTAATGTTCGCAAAATCAATTGTCGACCCGTTGGCTTGGTCGGTGCAACGCCAAATCCGCATGAACCCATCACTGCCGTTGTGACGCCATGCCAAGGGGAGATGGACAAAAAAGGATCCCAAAAAATTTGTGCATCGTAATGCGTATGAATATCAACAAAGCCTGGTGCAATCACACACGATTGGGCGTCAATCACTCGAATTGCAGGCTCTGTCACCTCACCCAAAGCGACGATGACTCCATTGCGAATACCAATCGATCCCGCATATCCAGGCGCACCCGTTCCATCGACGATCCAGCCATTGATGATTTTGGTATCGAGTGTCATGATCCTGATGTTCTCCAACGCAATGCACGCTGCTCGATTCGTTTTAGAACAGCATTGAGAGTGATGCCAGTGATTGCTAATACGGTGAGGCCTGCAAACACACCCGCCGTATCAAACAATCCTGACGCTTGTCCAATTAAAAAGCCAATGCCGCGATTTGAAGAAATCAATTCGCCAACAACAGCACCAATTAATGCATAAGGAACCGATACTTTTAATCCAGTGAGCACCCATGCAGCCGCCGAAGGCAAAACAACAAAGCGCATCTCTTGCCATTTGTTAGCGCCCAAAATACGAACCGCTGTTAAGAAATGTTGCTGCACATCGCGCACACCGGCAAAAGTATTGAGAAAAACCAAAAAGAAAACAATCAATGCGGCCATTGCGATTTTGGAAGAAAGACCAATACCAAACCACATAATGAGCAAAGGTGCCAATGCAATTTTTGGTATGCAATAAATGGCAGTGATAAAGGGGTCAAATAACCTAGCTAAAAAAGGCGATCGACCCAAAACAAAACCCACAATAAAACCCAAAATACTGCCAATCACAAACCCTGCAGCCATGGCTTGAAACGTATAAAGAAATGACATGCTCAAAGTGCCATCAACCGCCCATTGCCACAATTTTTGTACCACTGCAGATGGTGAACTGATGTAGAACGGATCAATCCATCGACCCGATAAAAACTCCCAGATCGACAAAAGTGCACCCGCCATGAACAACTGAGCCAATAAAAATTGAAAACCTGTGCGCGTGGAATTGAAGTCATTGGTGGGCAATGCGTCGGCTTGTCCTGTCATCATGATGCTTCAACCTTGGCAAGACGCGCAATATCAGGCGCCAGCATTTCCCATAAGTTTTGGTAAATCATTTGAAACTGTGTATTGAATTGACCTTTGATGGGATCTCTAGGTCTGGGTAAATCGATTGAAACAATGTCTTTGATTTGTCCAGGTCGCCCCGAAAAAACAACCACTTGATCGGACAGCAAAATGGCCTCTGTCAAATCATGAGTGACAAATACAATTGTTTTTCCAGCGTTTTCCCACAAGGACAACAACTGCATTTGCATCGATACCTTGAGTTGTGCATCTAATGCTCCAAAAGGTTCGTCCATCAAAATTGTTTGTGGGTCATACACCAAGACTTGGGCCAACGATGCGCGTTTTCTCATGCCCCCCGATAGTTGCGACGGAAAGTGATTGGCAAAACGCTCGATACCCACTCGTTGCAACATTTCAGTCACACGATGTTTTGCAGACGCCATCGAATGCCCTTGAATCAAAAGTGGCATCGCTACATTTTCTGCAGTGGTTCTCCATGGCAACAAGTTGTCTTGCTGCGTCATGTATCCAACACGTGTATTGATACCGCTGACGATTTGATCATCTTGAACGATGGAGCCTTGAGTGGGTTCAATCAATCCTGCAATCATGTTGAGTAACGTCGTTTTACCGCATCCAGAAGGTCCCACAAGCGACACGAAAGATCCAGTGGAAATTTTTAAATCGGTGGGTGATAAGGCGAGGGTTGGTTGATTTTCAAAAGAAAAAGTTTTAGAAACACCTCGTACATCAATCACACGCCACTCCAGTTGGGTTAACCACCAATCCATACGCAAAGTTTAGAGCGATGCGATTTTTCTGTCAATGAGACAATTGATTCAATTCAATGCCTTCATTACTCTCTCAACAAAGCCATCAAACCGATTGGACTCCAACCAACGCACAACAACAACCGTTTGTTCTTCGGGCATTATCCAAACATAGTTACCGCCCGCGCCCACCATGAAATAACTTTGCTCGCTTGCGTGTGTAAATGTCGTGCGATCTGTATTGAGCCATACCAACCAACCATAAAAAGACGCTAACGGACAGGGTTGCATCATTTGATTAATCCAATGCGCAGAGATCACTTGTGTTTTTTTACTGTGATGAAACCAAGCTCCTTTTTGCAACATCAACTGTCCAATTAAGGCTTGATCGTGCGCACTAATTGATACACCCGCCCCCCAATGCGTACCACCTGGCACCGACTTCACGCGTTGCGCAGGTCTTCCATCTTTTGCAGGCAAATCAACCCATGCATCGTCATAACCACGCCATTGCGCATCATCAGTTGCACCAATGGGTGTTAATATTTTTTCTCTCCATACATCGGGCAATGACTTGCCAAACAAATGCAACAAGGCCAATGACAATTGATTGATGCGTACATCGTTGTATTCCCAATAAGTGCCTGGTGTTTGCAAAGGTCTTGCCGTTCCTTTCACACCCATCACAGGTCTTGGATCGTGCGACACGACGCGGTATCGATCAACCGTGTCTTCAATACCCAAACAATTGCCCTCCCATTCACTCACTTGGGTTAATAAATGACGCCAAGTAATGGTTTGGTTGTGGGGAGAATCAAACCCGATTTCTTTTAAACGTCTAGACACAGGCTCATCCACATCAGGCAACAAACCTTCGTCGTGCGCAATACCTGCGAGCATCGCCAAATAAGTTTTGGCCACGCTGAATGTGAGATCCGAGCGATGTGGCTCGCCCCATTGAGCGACCATCTCTCCACGCTGACGAATCACGCCAGAGACGGGGCCACGCTCGTGCACAGGGCCCAGCAATCGATTCCAAGGTGGTGGATCAGGATGATGAACGCCCCAACGATCGGGATCTTTTGCAGGATCGCGAGGCCAATCAACTTCGTGCAATTGCGAAAAAGCAATCACGTCACTCCACTGTGTCATAAAAAAATTTCTAACAAAAAAATTAAGGAACTAAAACTGTACGTCCAATCAATCGACCCGCTTTTAAATCAACCAATGCATCATTGGCTTGTGAAAGCGGTCTTTTGGTAATCGGAACAGACAATGCTTTTGAGTGATTGACCAAATCAATTAATTCTTGGAGCTCGGTGGGATTACCAACGTAAGAGCCTTGCACTGTGATGGCACGCATGGGAATCAATGGCAACGACATGGTGATTTCTCCACCATACAAACCAACGATCACCAACTTACCACCTTTGACCAAACAGTCCAATCCCAATTGAGCAGAACTTTGCGCACCAACCAAATCAATCGCGCCCCACAGAGCGCCTTTGGCGTGTGCCATCACTTGTTTGGCCGCATCGGGTGCATTCACGTCAACCACTGCCAATGCGCCCGCTTTCATAGCTGCTTCCCGCTTGGATGGATCAATATCAGCCACGATGGCGCCACGTCCACCCATTGCTTTTAATAAACTAATACACATCAAACCCAAACCACCCGCACCCAAAATCAAGATGGGTTCGGTTTTGATGGCTTCGCCAATTTTTTTAATCGCGCTATAAGTAGTAACGCCAGAACATGCCAAAGGAGCGGCCTGCTCTGCACTTAATTTTCCATAGTGCAATAAATATTTAGCGTTAGGAACAATCAAATGATCGGCGTAACCGCCTGGTCGATGAACACCAATAAAGTTGGGAGCCAAACATAAATTTTCTTCACCCCGCAAACACACGCCGCATTTGCCGCAACCAATCCATGGGTAGACCAATCGACGATCGCCTACTTTGACACCTTTGGCTTGTGGACCCAGAGCAACCACTTCACCGACATTTTCATGACCCATAGTCATGGGCAATTTGATGCCTCGATCGGACAAACGCAATTGCTTACCACCTCCCAAATCATAAACACCATCCCAAAAGTGAATGTCGCTGTGACACACGCCTGCAGCAAGCACGCGCAATAAAACTTCTTCACCTTGTGGTGTGGGTGTGTCGCGAACATAATGTTTGAGTGGGCATCCGCATTCTTGTACGTCATAACTATTCATGATTTATCCTCTGGTTTTTCAATTATTTGCTTGATTATCAGTCAACCGAGCCTATTGGCGAGACGCTTGAAACTACGTAGAATGAATTGAAGATTTTTAGGAATTCGTGATTGTGAAAAAACTCCCCATCCTCGCGTTTACCCTTGTATGCCTTAATACATCTGCGCAACTCAAAATGCCCGATCACTTGGTGGGTGACGTGGGGGGCGCAGCTTTCATCACACAATCAATCATCAAAGGCGACACCAACATTCAAAAAGTATTGCCTTATATGTACTTTGACTATCAAAACGCATTCGCCAGGATAGATACTTTTGGCCTAAAAACAATTTCAGTGGGCAATGGTCATCTCGAATTGGTGGGTCGAATCAGCTTTGAAGGGTTTAAAACCAACAGTTCCATCAACGGGATTCAAAACCGCAACAACCCGATTCCCTTGGGAATTGGCACACGCCAACTAACCGACGTCGGCGCTTTTTTCTTATATGGCTTTTATGACATCACGTCGGGTGGCTATGCACAAGAATTTACCTACGCCACCAAATTCAATTACGGCAAAATCAATTTTTATCCGCAACTCGGTTTAGAAATGCGCAGCGCCAAGTACGTTAATTATTTGTATGGCGTCAATAGTGCGCAAGCCACTGCAAGTGGTTTATCAAGCTATACCGCTCACGCATCCAACATTCCTGTTTTGGGCTTGGCCATGGAAGTGCCCATCGACAACAGTTGGAATATCAATTTTCAATATCGCACCAAATGGTTAGACAATTCGATTACCAACAGCCCGCTGGTTTCTACAAAAACACAATACAACGGATTTGTAGGTCTCACCTACTCCTATAAATAATCACTGGGTTTGATATTCAAATCGATTGCTCGACATAACGCAACACCACTTCAAGTATTTGCAATATCAACAAAAAAGCAATCGGGGACAAATCAATCCCACCCAGCAATGGAATGAATCGTCGAATGGGATTGAGCAGAGGATTGACCATTTGCTCCAGTACAAAACTCAAATCGGAGTCTGCACGCACCAATGACAACAACGCATAAGCAATAATCAACCACGACAAGGCGGTGATTGAAAGTGTGAGCAAAGCAAACACAGCAATCAAAAACAACATCGCCCATTCGCCCATCAATCCCGAAAATATCCACAACAAGGTGGTTTTAACCAAAACAATCAAATAAGCCGCGACTAAACTTGATGTATCAACGCGACCCAGCGGAGGGAGTTTTTTTCGCAGGGGCAATACCAACCAATTGCTTGCTGCAAAAATAAAAGAAGACAATGGATTACCAGAACCCAAGGACATGCTAATGCGGTGATATTGCATATAGATTCGCAACAAGCAGACCGTGGCGAGCAGTCCAGCCGCCAGATTGAGTATCAACGAAAAAATGGAATAGATCATGTCTCTAGTTTAAAGGCAATAGCAAAATATAAAAAATGAGCACATCCAAAATACCCCTCTTTCCATTGCAACACGGCATTTACCCTGACGGCATGTTGCAACTGCAAATATTTGAAGTTCGATATTTAGACCTCATCAAACGATGTCATCAAACACAATCTCCATTTGGTGTGGTGTGGCTCAAAGCAGGCCACGAAGTACAAATTCCAGGTGAGAATCCCCAGCTTCACACCATCGGATGCTTGGCGCATATTCGAGATATTACTGCATTGCAACCTGCGTTGTTTCAAATCAAATGTCAAGGCGGTATGCGATTTGAATTAATCAAACACGAAGCAGGTCCCTACGGCGTATGGATGGGCGAAGTCAATTACATAGCCATGGATGAAGCCACTGCAATACCCGATCAATTCCAAGCCAGCGCTGATTTATTGGGGCAATGGATTGCAAACGCTCAGCAACATAGTCTAGAGGAGCAATTACCGATTTTTAAACCCTACCAACTCGACGACTGTGCTTGGGTATCGAATCGATGGTCAGAAATATTGCCGATAGCGACCGATGAAAAGAGAAGATTGTTGGCTTTGACCGATCCCGTTGAACGATTGGCTCAAGTTCAGTTGTATTTACCCGATTAAGTTTTTTTAATGGCATGTGTTAGTATTTCTCTCATGAAACTTTGGCCTTTCAATTCCATTAAACAACCGCGCTTAGCGTGGTTGTTGGCATTGTTATTGATGTTGCCATTGGCTCAAACACTGGCATCTGTTCATTTACTGTCACACGCACCTTCGTATTTATTAGGCAGTGATGACGCAGGTAAATCGACCTTAGAAGACGCATGCGATCAATGTACGAGTGCTGCAACGCTGACTGGTGGCGCACTACTCCACACCACTTTTCTAAATGTTAACTCTCCACAACCCGCTCAAAAAATACAACCGCTTGAATCTGTATTTATAAGCGACTCTAAGCTCACACGCTACGCCATACGCGCACCTCCTAACTCATCACTCCAAGCCTAAATCCTTAACGCTTGGTCCAGCTAACAAGTGATTTGTTATTTTTTTAGAGAATTTGTGATGAAATTTTTAAATATATTTTTGAGCACGGGTATGGCGTTCACTTCTTTGTGTGTTTATTCGCAAAACGCGCCTAGTACCTCAACAACTGGAACGGGAATTAATCCTTCCATCTCTTTGATTCTTTCGGGAGGCTATAACCGCTCCCGTCAAAATCCTGACGATTACAAACTCACGGGCTTTCATCAAAGTACGGATGCAGAAGGCATCAAACGTGGTTTTTCTTTGGGAGAAACTGAATTGGGGTTTTATGCCAATATTGATCCTTGGTGGTTTGGGTCTGCCATGATTGCGTTGGATTCTGATGGTGCTATTTCGATTGAAGAAGCTTTTGTTCAAACGAGTCGACTAGGCAATGGCCTCACAGCAAAAATGGGAAGACATTTCTCTGGTATTGGTTATTTAAATCCACAACACGCGCATACATGGGATTTCATTGATGCACCGCTTGCGTATCAGGCTTTTTTGGGTGGGCAACTTAAAAATGATGGTGTTCGGATGTCATGGTTAATGCCCACCGATCAATTTGTACAATTGGGATTGGAAGTGGGACAGGGCAATGGCTTTCCATCGTCCAACGCCAATCAAAACAAAATTGGTCATAGCGCACTCACCTTGCACACGGGCGGTGATATTGGGCCCAGTCACAACTGGCGTGCAGGAATTTCATCTGCACAAATCAAAGCCACTGATCTGTCATTGATGGTTGATAATTTTTCTAACGAATCCAAAAGTAGTTTGTTCAGTGGAAACACACAACTGCTTGTATTGGATGGTGTTTGGAAATGGGCACCCAACGGCAATACGAGTCGCAATAGTTTTCAATTGCAAGGTGAATACATCAAAAGCAAAAGAAGCGGTCACCTCACCCTCGATACATTGGGAACCAATATTACACACGCACTCAGCCTTCCTCAATCTGGCTGGTATTTACAGAGCGTCTATCAATTTCAACCGCTATGGAGAGCAGGTATTCGAGTTGAGCGGCTTGATTCAGGAACACCTGTTTATGCAGCCAACGCTTTAGGCGGCACTCAATACAATCCATCCAAAAACACAGCTCTCTTGGAGTGGCGTAAAAGTGAGTTTTCTAAGTTTAGAGCACAGATAGCGAACGATTACTCGCGCGAAGGTGCGCCAGATCGCATTATTTCATTGCAATACCAAATGAGTTTGGGTGCACACCGTGCACACAGCTATTAATTCGAGAGTATCCAAATGAAAAAAACAATCTCTTTATTTTTTGTAAGTGTTGTGTTGTTCAGTAGCATTGCAACGCAAGCACATGCAGGCATCAAAATATTTTCCTGTGAGCCCGAGTGGTCTGCTCTCGCAACAGAGCTCGGAGCCACTGCTGCCGATGTTTATACCGCCACTCACGGCTTGCAAGATCCCCATCACATTCAAGCTAGGCCCAGCCTCATCGCCAGAGTGCGCAACGCTGATTTGGTGATTTGCACAGGCGCTGAACTTGAAGTGGGTTGGCTTCCACTTTTGTTGCAACAATCGGGCAATCCCAAAATTCAAGTGGGCCAAACGGGTTATTTTATGGCCACTGATTTTGTAAAAAAATTAGAAGTGCCCAAACGCGTTGATCGATCGATGGGCGATATTCACGCAGAAGGCAATCCACACATTCAATTAGACCCGCGATTGATAGCGACGGTGGCGCTGGCACTGTCACAACGCATGCAACAAATCGATCCGTTCCAACGCGAGCATTACGCCAACAGTTACAAGCAATTTAGCGAACGCTGGCAGCAAGCCATTCAACGATGGAATCAACTAGCAGCGCCTCTAAAAGGTGTTCCTGTCGTTTCACAACACAATGGTTTTGTTTATTTGTACGATTGGCTGGGTATCCAAGAGATCGCCGTTTTGGAGCCCCAACACGGCGTTGATCCCAGCGTGTCGCATTTGCAAAAAATACTTAATAATCTAAAACAAAAACCTGCGCGTATGGTGATCTATGCGGGTTATCAAGACCCGCGTGCGTCACAATGGCTAAATAAAAACGCAGGATTGCCCGCGGTTCAACTACCATTTACAGTAGGAGGTTCCACCAGCGCCAACAATCTTTATAGCTTGATGGACGACACCCTTGCAAAGCTTTTAAAGGCAAACAACCCATGAATTGGCAAGCCATTGATGTTGGATTACTGACGCTCCCCTTTGTTGCAGGCCTTTTGGTTTTAATCACGCACGTGCCATTGGGTGCACAGGTTTTGCAACGTGGCATTGTGTTTGCTGATTTAGCGATTGCACAAATTGCAGGCCTTGGAGTGGTGGCGTCCAGCGCAATGGGCTTACCCACCGATAGTTGGCTCACGCAAATCGTTGCCATTGCCAGCGCCCTATTGGGCGCCGTGATTTTACGTTGGACCGAAAAAAATACACCCGAGCAACAAGAAGCGCTGATTGGTGTTTTATTTGTTTTGGCAGCAACTGCCACCATCATCTTGGTTTCTCATAATCCGCATGGTGGAGAAAATTTACAAAATTTGTTGGGTGGACAAATTTTGTGGGTCGACACCATGCAAATCAAAGCCTTAGCGGTGGTCAGCGTGTTGGTGATGTATGGTCTCAAGAAAAAATGGGATCAGTCCAACCATCGATACAGTTTTTATTTTCTTTTTTCAATTGCAGTCACTGCTTCGGTTCAACTGGTTGGCATTTATTTGGTGTTTGCCAGTTTGATTATTCCTGCATTGGCTACACGTCATCTCACCAACAAAAAATATTGGAGTTTATTTTTTGGCGCGTTAGGTTACGCATCAGGACTCATCGTATCGGCGTTGTTTGATTTACCCTCTGGCGCTGTTATCGTTTGGGCTTTGGTGATTTGTTCACTCATAGGCCATCAATTCATAAGGACAAAGTCAACCGCATAAAATCATGGGCATGCACACGCCCATTGATACCACTCTTATTTATTTGCTCTTTGCAGTGATCGGAGTGGTTTTGTGTCGTTTGTTGCACTTGCCTGCTCTTTTAGGTTATCTCATTGCAGGCATTGTCCTTGGTCAAGGTGGTTCTTTTTTTGAAGATCACGAATCCACAGTCGCTGCTGTCGCAGAGTTTGGCGTGGTACTTTTGATGTTTGTGATTGGTTTGGAATTTAATTTACCCAAACTACTCAAGCTCAAAAAAATGGTGTTTGGTTTTGGAATGGCGCAAGTGATGCTCATTGTGTTGGGCACCATCGTTGGTCATTTTGTCTTGCTTTATGCGCTGCAATACCTTCAGTTGGAATGGCATCTCACTTGGCAAGGCGCCGTTGTATTGGGTGCGTCGATGGCGATGTCAAGCACCGCCATCGTTGTCAAACTCATGGCCGAGCGCTCCGAGATGGAGTCTTCGCACGGTCGAATGGTGATTGGCGCATTGTTGTTTCAAGATTTAGCAGTTGTTCCTTTGTTGGTTTTAATTCCTGCCCTCGGTCATATGAATGAGGGCAATGTTTGGCGAGAACTGGGTATGGCCCTTTTAAAAGCCAGCGCCATTATTGGATTACTATTTTGGGGCGGTCAAAAATTGATGCGCGTTTGGTTGAGCGTTGTAGATAAAAGAAACAGCGATGAACTGTTTATGCTCAATATTTTATTTTTGACTTTGGGCTTGGCTTGGCTCACCGAACACGCAGGTCTATCGATGGCGATGGGCGCATTTTTGGCAGGCATGTTGATTGCAGAAACCGATTTTAAGCATCGTGTCGAAAACGAAATTCGACCCTTTCACGATTTATTACTGGGTTTATTTTTTATCACCATCGGCATGAAACTCGATTGGGTAGTTTTGCAATACCAATGGATTTGGATCATCGTTCTTACCGTGATTCCTGTTTTTATAAAATGCGCCTTGGTGACCTTATTGGCTTATTTCAGTGGCGCGGCCAATGGCGTGGCCGCACGCACAGGTATTTATTTGGCACAAGCAGGCGAATTTGGTTTTGTATTGTTGAGTCTCGGGCTTCATCAATCCCTGATCGAGCCACAATGGTCAAATCCCATTTTGGCAGCGATGGTGCTCAGCATGATTGCAACGCCCATCCTCATTCATTACGCCGACAACATTGTGTATCGATTTTCAAAAGACGATTGGCTGTCGCAATCTTTGCAGCTCACAACGATTGCGCAACACGTGATCCAAAAAGATCACCATGTGATTGTTTGTGGCTACGGCTTAACAGGTCAAAGTCTGTGTCATCTTTTAGAAAGTCAAAACATCGCTTACGCTGCGATTGATCTCAATGCTGAACTCGTCAAAGAAAGTGTTTTATCCAATCACCAAGTCGAGATGGGGGACGCTACACAATTAGCGCACCTAATGTCTGCGGGCTTGGTACGAGCCTCTGCAGTCGTGGTGAGTTTTGATGATGTACACGGCGCGCTCAAAATTCTTGAACTGGTTAAAGAGCATGCGCCTCAGGTACCCGTGATTGTTCGTATGCGTGACGATCACGACACCGATTTACTTAAAAATGCAGGTGCGGCTGAAGTGATACCCGATGTGTTTGAAGTGAGTTTGAGTTTGGCCTCACAAACATTTAATTACTTGGGATTGCCCAAAGATCAAATTGTGAGGTTGATACAAACGCAAAGAAGCTCGCAATACAGCAATCTCAAAGAGCATACACACGATTAAGTGCGATTGATTTTTATCTGCGATGCCCGTTATAACCGCGGTAATAACCCACACCTAAATTAAAGCTGAATGGAAATGGCGTGTAGCCATATGCGTAAGGATAAGGGTATGGATAGGCGTAGGGATAAGGCGTCACAACAACGGTTCGAACGACAGGTGCAGGAGCAGGCATCACTGTGGTAATGGTGGTTGTGGTGACCGGTTCGGGCTGAACCACTTGAACGTATAAATAAGGGCCAGGGTCTTGGGGCATTTGAACCGTATAGGTTTGACCCTGAAAGTGATACGAGACGTTGTAGAGAGGTGGTTGATTGGCTTCGGCTTGGATCACGGACGTCGATGAAATCACACGCACTTGTTCTTGAGCAAAAACGAGTTGTGGCCATATACATGCAAGCCAAATAGATACACATGCAAATAGACGTTTATTCATGATAGGGTCCTTATGGATATGAGCAAACTAACGGTATTGTGCTCATTTTATCCCGCAAACACAACCTGCCTTTGACCCATGTGCCAAGGCTTATAACTGGCCATCACACGGGCAAGGCGATCGGAAGATTCAAAATCGACGAGCCATTGTTTAAGCGCATTCCAAGACTGTTGCTTAAACCATTCGCGATCTGTTTTTGCAAATTGACGCACAAAAGGTGCAACTGCGGCATCAAGCCATCGCCATTGATCGTCAATTAAAAAACGATACTGCTGAAGTTGCGCATCAAGCTGAATTAAAAATTCACAAGCCGCGTCGCGATGACTCAATCCATCGACAATGTCGTAGCGATTGGGATATTTGTATCGATCTAAATTGAATTTAAAAACGCCATCGCATTGTTCAACAATTTGAAGCGCGCGTTGTTGAACTTCAGGTTGCGTGGGTAACCAAGATTGCGGATCATTTTTTTGCAAAGCCCACATCATGATTTGCATACTCTCTTCAATCACTTGGTCTGGCAAAACCAACACAGGTACCGTACCCTTGGGCGAAGCCTCTAACAATTGCGGGGGCTTGTCTTTAAGAGCGACTTCGCGCAGTTCGCAAGGAATGCCACTGGCCATCAATCCAAGTCGCGCGCGCATGGCATAAGGACAACGCCTAAATGAATACAACACAGGCGCATTCATGGGCAACAAAGTAACGGGTTTTTTGTTGGGCGGTTGAGCACCGACATGTTGTTGCTGCTTGGCATGAGCCAATTGCCATTGACGTTGACGCTCACGCGCACTGTTTTTTTGTTCTTCGGTGGTGTGATCAAAACATCGGGGACAACTCACACCCACTTCGTACAACGGGGAATCGAGCGCACCATCGGGCAAAGGGTCGCGACAACTGCGACACAACTGATGCAAGCCAGGCTCAAGACCATGCCCAACCGATACTCTTTCGTCAAACACAAAACACTGACCATCCCATAAACTTTTTTGTGGCGCAACTTGTTCAAGGTATTTGAGAATGCCGCCCTCAAGATGAAAAACCTGATCAAAGCCTTGACTGCGCAAATAGGCGGTTGATTTTTCACATCGAATGCCACCCGTACAAAACATGGCTATCTTGGTTTGTTGACCATTTTTTTGAATCAGGTCTTTTGATTTTTGCAACCACTCGGGCAACTCAGAGAATGTTTTGATGTTCGGGTTGATCGCACCTTTGAAGGTGCCGATTTCAACTTCGTAATCGTTACGTGTATCAATCAGTACGACTGATGGGTCTTGAATCAAATCGTTCCATTGCTCTGGTTTGACATAGGTGCCCGCCATTTGGGTGGGACTGATATCGCTCAGGCCCATGGTGACGATTTCTTTTTTAAGCCGCACCTTCATGCGATAAAACGGCGCTTTGTGCGAAAAAGATTCTTTGTGCTGTAAATCCGAAAAAACCGTGTCTTGCTTTAAATAATCGAGTACGGCGTACACGTCGCTAGCTTTTCCGGCAATCGTGCTGTTGATGCCTTCACGTGCCAGAAGGATTAATCCCTTAACTTGATGCGCCTCGCAAAAGGCCAACAAGGGGGGCTTGCGGTTTTCGTAATCGGGTAAATCCACGAACTTGTAAAAGGCGGCGGTAAGAAAGCCGGATGAGTTGGCGGTTTGCTGAACGTTGGTTTGCATGGCTTGTATTTTCCCTTGGTCTGGGCTTGGGTTGGGCACATCCGCCCCTCAATTGGGAAATAAACATTCAAAATCTTCATATTTAATTATATAAAACTATTTTTTATATTAAATGAATATTTTTTAATTAATTTATCTAAACTTTTCTTCGTAGTCGTTGATCTGAGTCCTTAAGTAATGGGGCATCAAACCGAAACCAGTGATGTGAAGGTATTTTTGTATCAACAGGTATTTGAATCACACATGAACACGCAACAATTCAATTTCAAGATGAACACACCAGTGTGGCTTAAATGCTTAGGGGTGATGGTATTGTTTTGCTTGTTAACGGCCTGTGGAGGCGGTGGTGGTGGTGGTGCTAGTTCGGGTACGCAAATGACCGTTTCTGCAATTGCGCCTCCGCCCCCTGCTATCACATTAAATGTTGCAGAGTATGGGGATAATTTATCGATAACACCCAGTTTTAATTTTGGAACGGGAATTATTTCTCAAACGGGCAGTGCTACACAAATTCAAGCCACTTCGGGTTCTGTGATTTCCATTACAAAACCAACTCAAACAACAACTTTTAAATTGACGGTTCAATACCAATACCAAGATCCATCAACGATTAAGCCGAGCAACTTAAGTGGCAGCATTGAAACGACGGCAGTTTATACAGTGACGCCGACTACGACACCGCCTCCAAAACCAACCTTAGGCATAACAGCCACTAATAATGGCGTTACATCAAGCACGAGTATTACCATCAATAGTGGTGATCCAGTTGTTTTAAAACCCACCTTTTCTTTTGATTCTGGCTACATAACATCTGCAGAAATAATTCGACCCAAAAGGGCAAGTGACCCTGGATACAGCCCCAGCGCTTTACCGCCTGAAACAGTTTCAGTTCAAGTAAATAACTTAACAACAATCACAGATTACCCACTCGAAACCACTCGATATACCCTCAAGGTCTATTACGAAAATATTTCCCATGATATACAAACCCCTGTAAACAAATACATTGAAGTTGTTGTAGTTTCTTCTCCAGGCAAAGTTTCGATTGGCGGCAATTTAACAAGCCCAAGAAGTGATCACGCCTCTGCAAATATACCAAGCAGTCCATTGGTACTTGCTTCTGGTGGTACATCAGATGGCACAACTGTTCTAAAAACCAGCGAGGTCTATGATCCCGTCAATAATAAATGGCAACTCACGGGCGATATGAAAATCGCAAGAAGAGGCCATATTGCGACTGCACTTCAAAACGGAAAAATATTGGTAACAGGTGGATACGATGGTAAAAACGCTTTAGCAACAGCCGAAATATATGACCCCTCCAACGGCACTTGGACAGCAACAACGGGGACCATGTCGTTAGCACGACGCTTTCACACAGCTACACTTCTAGCAGATGGACGAGTGCTTATCGCAGGCGGAACAGTTGTGGGAAATGGAGATCCTAAAATCACAGAACTGTACGACCCGATCGATGGAAAGTTTTATATTGGAACAAGTTTGCCTGAGCCACGATTGGGACATACAGCAACATTACTTAATGAGGGCAAAGTTTTAATCACCGGAAACAGCACGAGCGGACTAGATGGTAAGAAGACAATTTTGTTTAATTACTTACCTTGCACACCACAACCTTGTACAGATTCATCAACTATTATTCCAGTCGGATCCATGTTAAATAGCAGGTCAAATCACACAGCTACATCATTAACTGATGGCAATATTTTGGTCACTGGCGGATTCGGAAATGGTATTGATAAAGCCGAGATTTTTAACATCACACTTCGAAGTTGGTCTGCAACAGCATCTGGAATGAACGGGCGACATGCTTTACACACTGCAACCCTATTACAAGATGGCTCTGTATTAATTGTTGGCGGATACGACGGATCTACACCTACAAACATCATAGAAATATATAAGGATTCATCTTTTCAAACAGGAAAAACAAAGTTGTACAACGTCAAATACATCTGAAGTATGGCTGAAACCTGTACCTTAAACAATATCAAGTTTCACAACCCCACACCGATATCAATTACACACGATTTCAAACTCAGAAGGTCTCACATGAAAAAAACTCTCACACTCATTGCATTGCTTAGCGCATCTCATTTTGCGTTGGGTCAGGCGACTAAGCCTACGAATGCAGCCTATGAAGGTTTTAGCATGAGCCTTGGCGCAAGTTACAACTCAACCACGGCCTCATCAACACCCAGCATATCTGCTAAAACAACGGCAGGTGTTGCAAAAATTAACTATACATTTGCACTTCCCTTCCCTGGTAAATTAGGTTTATCGGCTACTTTCGATTTAACCAATTCAAAAATTGCCGATCAACAATTTCTTGCAACAAAACTACCCAGTGAAATTACAGTTGATCCTGTTTTCCTGATGGTCAATCAATCGATCGTTTATGGAAAAGTTGGCATGTATACGGCCACCTACGAAAGCACATTAGGCACTCGCAGCCTGACAGGTAGCGCTTATGGCCTGGGCTTGAAAAACTATTTCTACGGCAATAATTTTGTACAAGTTGAATGGACGCGTCGCAACACCGATACAAACAGTGCAGGTCTTGGCGGCGATAAGTTTAAGCAAAACGCAAGCTCCATCTCTTTCGGCTACAACTTTTAATACATAAAAAACACCTTGTTAATTCACTTCGATTGAGTTAAATTCAATCGAAGTTGAATAGGTGTGCGAAATGGATTACTCTTTAATTTCAGAAGTTAGTTGCGGCACAGGTGAAGGCCCCGTTTGGATCGGCGCAGAGTCTGCACTGTATTGGACCGATATTCCTGCCAAAAAAATATACCGCTGGCATGAACCAACTCAGAAACTCTCGCATTGGGATACGCCCGAGATGGTGGGATGCTTTGCGCATTGCACGTCGGGTCAATGGTTAGCGGCGATGGAGTCGGGCTTATTCAAACTTCTACTCAAAGAAAACGGCGAATGCATTGCGCAAAAAGTGGCATCGGTGAATCATCCCGACCCTAATATGCGTTTTAATGATGGGCGATGCGATCGACAAGGTCGATTTTTTTCTGGAACTATGCACTTTGATTTAAAAGCAGCACACGCAATTGGCTCGTTTTATCAATACCGTCATTCAGGTCAATTACAAAATTTATTAAGTGGCTTTATTTGCCCCAACGGACTTGCATTCAGTCCTGATGGGAAAATTTTATACATGTCGGACTCGCATCCCAATGTTCAAACCATTTGGGCGTTTGATTACGGCATCGATGACGGTGTGATGCACAACCGTCGCGTCTTTGTTGATATGCACCACCATCAAGGCAGACCCGATGGTGCTGCCGTGGACGCTGAAGGCTGTTATTGGATTTGTGCTAACGATGCGGGCATGGTGTCTCGATTCACACCCGAGGGCAAACTTGATCGATCGGTGGAGGTGCCTGCGGCCAAACCCGCCATGTGTGCTTTTGGTGGCGACAATTTAGATACGCTGTATGTCACGTCGATTAGACCATCGGGACTTACTCCGGATGAACAACCACTCGCTGGCCGAGTGTTTGCAGTCGATCCTGGCGTCAAAGGATTGCCCGAGCCCTCATTCAAAGACAGTTGATACTTTTTACACTTCATCTATCATGAGCATCATCAAAAAAATAGAGACGCATATTTTCCATGCCGCACCCAAAACCAATTGGATTTTTATTTCAGTCACCGATAGCAATGGTGTTCAAGCGTGGGGCGAAGCATCGCTCAATGGATGGGAGCCTATTTTAAAAAGCACGGTTGACTATTTTGCAACTGATTGGATTGGATTGAGCTTAGATCAAGCCCAACAACAATTGCATGCATCGCCGCGTCTTCCTGGTGGCTTGGTGGTGAATACCGTGATCAGCGCTGTTGCACAAGCTGTGAGTACGCTTCAATCGGCGCATCAAAATATCACTGCTTGCCAGGTGTTAGGTAAAAAAAACCGCAGCATTGTTCCTCTTTATGCCAACATCAATCGCGCCACCACACTGCGCACGCCCGAAGGTTTTGTACAAACCGCACGTCGCGCAAAAGCACTTGGATTCACTCGTTTCAAAGCCGCACCTTTTGATGGCTTGATGCCTCATTTGTGCCACACAGATGAAGGAAAAAAACGCATCGCGCACGGCATCGACTGCATGCTGGCTTTGCGAGACGCCCTTGGTCCCGATGCTTTACTGATGGTCGATTGCCATTGGCGATTTGACGAATCACATGCGATCGCGACACTCAAAAATCTTCAGCCCGCCAAGTTATATTGGTTTGAATGTCCGATTGGCGAAACATATGCCAATTGGAACGCCACAAGACGCATACGCAGCATTGCCAACGATCAAGGCGTTTTATTGGCTGCGGCAGAAAGCCAAATGGGAATCGAATCGTTTCAAAACGTGTTTGATGAGAAATTGTTGGATGTGGTGATGCCCGATATTAAATATTGTGGTGGCCCTTGGGAGATGCTGCAAATTGCTGAGCGTGCACAAGACAGTGGCGTGAAGTTTTCTCCACACAATCCATCGGGTCCGATTTGCACTTGGCATAGTTTGCAAGTATCGGCAGTTGCACCGCAGTGCGACATGTTGGAAATTCAATTTGAAGAAAGCGATGACTACGATTTGCTTCAAACAGGCACTCAACTTATCTTTAAAGAAGGTGCGTTTTTGGTACCCGACGCACCTGCGCTTATGCCAAAAATCGATATGCAACTTTTAAATAGCAAGCCCTATCAAAAAGTGCCTCCAGGCGTGGAGACACTGCTCTATCGATAGACCGATTATTCTGCGGTATATCCCGACGCTTTAATCGGCGATTCCCAACGTTTGTAATGCGAGGCTTGCGTACTGGTGAGACCTTGTGCATTGGAATAACTGGGTACCAAACCAAAACCACGAATACGCGATTGAACTTCTGGATTATTCAAAGCTTGTGCCACTGCATCACTGATTTTTTGAACTCGATCAGGTGCCATATTTGCGGGTCCATACAAGCCAAAAAATGCATCGGCCACGACATTGATACCCAACTCTTTGAGCGTTGGAACTTCGGGTAGCGCCGATGATCGCGCCTCACCTGTCACAGCTAATATTTTGAGTTTTCCAGAGCGATGATGCTCAATGGTTTCAGATGCAGTGTCCACCATCAATGGAATTTGTCCAGCCAATAAGTCTTGAGCCGCAGGTGCGCCTCCTTTATAGGCGACGTGTGTGAAAGGTATGCCCACTTCATTGGATAACAAAATACCTGCAAAATGCGGAACAGTGCCCGCACCCGATGTTGCAAAGTTGGCTTTGGTGGGATTGGCTTTTAACCATGTCATGACACTTTTGAGATCGCCTGCGGGTGCGCCTGGTCCTGCAGTAACAGCAAAATCAAAAGTAGTGACACGCGCAATTGGAGAAAAATCTTTCATCGGGTCGTAACCCAAGTTTTTGTATAACCAAGGAAAAATAACCAATGCACCGCTTGGTGCCAACACTAACGTATTGCCATCTGCTGTTGCTCTTTTGAGATCACCCAAAATAATTCGACCACCTGCACCTGGTTTGTTATCAACGATGACGTTTTGATCCAATGTGGTCCTCATCCGTTCGGCCAAGATTCTCGCTACCACGTCAACAGAACCCCCAGGTGGGAAACCCACCCAAATTTTGATGGGCGGCTTATCTTGAGCCATCGTGAGGCTTGGCAATGCGCTCAAACCCAAGGTAACTGACGCCAACAACATTAGGGTTTTTCTTTTCATGATCAATCCTATGGAGCAATAAAAATACAAGAAGTGGAAAGTCTCACCGCAATTATCGTTTGGTGCATTAGGGTTTTCATGGTGATGCTGTCACTCTTGTTAGGATAGAGGCTATTCAAGGAGATTTTTCCATGCCTGTTATTGATATTCACACCCATATGTTCACCCCCATGTGGCTCGAACTACTCAAAAAAGAAGGAGGCATGTACAACATCAAAACTCGCCCAGATGGACAACAAGAGGTATTTCGGGGAAACACACCCGTTGTGATTCCACAAAAGGGACATTTTGATTACGCACTGCGCATTCAGCACATGAATCAAGCGGGTATCGATATCTCTGTTGTATCTCTCACTTGCCCGAACGTTTATTGGGGCGACGAGAAAATCAGTTGCCAAGCTGCGATCGAATCCAATGACACCATGGCTCAAGCACAAGCCACCTACCCTGATCGCATTCGTTGGTTTACATCACTGCCATGGGAATATCCGGCAAGAGCCATTGAAGAATTGGATCGTTCTTGTAAAAACGGTGCAGTGGGGGTGATGGTGTTGGCTAATATTTCGGGCCGGAGTCTCACTGATTCTTTTTTTGCTCCGATATGGGCAGAAATCAATCGACGCGGTTTGCCCGTGTTAGTTCATCCCACTGACCCACCTGGCGTTGACATGATGGATATGACCAAATTTGATTTGAGTTGGTCGGTCGGTTTTATGTTCGATACCACACTGGCAATCACACGCATGATATTTGAAGGATTCTTTGATCAATACCCAGATCTCAAAATAATTGCATCTCATGGCGGAGGCACCTTGCCTTATTTGGTTGGTCGATTTGAAAAAGGCGATGAAGTTGAAATTCCTACACGTCGTCAAATGAAAAGAAAACCAACGGATTATTTGCGCCACATTTATTACGACACCATCACATACAACCCTCATTCACTTCAATACCTCATCTCAGTGGTGGGTGAAAAACAAGTGATGTTTGGAACCGATTGGCCTCATCAAGTTCACGACACAAAAGGTGCATTTGCCAATACTGCATTGCTCTCGCCCAGCACCTGCGCAGACGTCAGAGGCGGCAACGCCATTCGTGTATTTGGTTTTTAATTTAAAAAATCTTCAAAACCACCCAAGGGCTCAAATCGCTGATTGATCACACGCAATCGCGTGGGGCCTGGTAATGCGCGCTTTTTGACAGGATGCAATTCATCGCCTGGATAGCACAATACTCGAACGCCATCTTGCTCAATCGGTTCGGGTTGAACGAGGGCAGGTTTTTTCTTTTTGGCTTCGTTTAATACATCGTCCACCGTTTGATAACGAGTGAGATGCGAAAGACTCATGATTTGAGGGGCCGCCATCTCAATTTGTCGATCCCAATATTGCTCGAGCGCATGCTTGGGTCGCATCCAAACGCTGTGCGTCATTTCATGGTCATCGTGTTTTGCAACTTGATCGTCAGGTACTCGCGCCACAAAAAAGCGCGTGTCAAAACGTTTTTTGGACAGTGTGGGTAGATTGGGCGTGATCCAACGTGACCAGGGTTGTAACTCTTTGGTCGTTAAATTCAAAGCTAAATTTTTCAAAATCTCTACAAAGGCGACGCCTTTTTTTAATTCAACCAGTGCTTGTGCATGCAAATTAATCGCATCCTCGGTGTCCAGATGATCGAGATCGACCAATAAAACACCTGACTCTTCAAAGGCTTCACGAATAGCGGCGATATACAAACTGGAGGCGTGTGTGATTGTGATCGAGGGCTCGCCCAATAGTTTGTGAAATTGCTTGTGTGGTCTATCCAAACGAGATAAGAGATAAGGGTGAGAGTCGGTTTTATCTAATTTGCCTCCTGGAAAAACATACAGGCCTCCCAAAACCGACGAGGCTTGATTTCTTTTAAGCAATAAAACTTCAATGCCATCGTAGGTGTCACGCAGCATCACAATACTCGCCGCGTCAACAGGGGTTTCGGTTAAAAATTGATTATTGATTTCCATGATTAAATCAGGTGATGAGGCAAATGTTAAAAATAATGAAGCACAAGGGAGTTATACAAAATGAATTCACAACAATTGTTACAACACTTGGATGAGGCTACTCTTTGGCAAAAACCGCAATCAGACGCGCCCAAATACGATCTAAAAAAAGCCTACCAAGACGCCAAAGATGTACGACAAATCAGACTCAATCGAGGCGAAATACCCAAGGGATACAAAATTGGATTTACCAATCGTACCATTTGGCAACGCTACAACGTCTCAGGCCCGATTTGGGGTACCGTTTGGGATACAACACTGTCTCACTTTAATAAAAGCAAGTCCCTTTCGCTGTCTCTCATTTGTCAACCTCGAATCGAGCCTGAAATCGTTTTTTCGCTAAGCAAAACACCTCCTAAGAGCCCCACTTTGCAGCAACTCTTTGAATGCATCGATTGGATTGCTCCATGCTTTGAAATTGTGCAATGCCATTTGCCCGATTGGAAATTTCAAATTGAAGACACAGTCGCAGATTGTGGGCTTCACGCACATTTAAAAATGGGTCAACCAATACCCATTCAACAAATCGCGCCTAACGCCGAGCAATTACATCAACAATTGTCAAACGCGCAATGTCAATTGTTTAAAAATAGTCTACCCATTGATTCTGGAAAAGGTTCTTATGTGTTGGATAGTCCTTTGCATGCATTTCAATTTTTTCTAGAAGAACTCCGACACGAAGGACTTGATATCCAAGCACACGATGTGGTGACAACAGGTACGTGGACCGATGCGTATGCTGTTCAAGCCGGCGAGCATTGGCATGCTGAATTTTCTTTTCCGTCAACGCGCATTGATATTGAATTTTCCAAATAACCCCCATTTTTTTGAGGTTTTTTGTTTGCAGATTTCGATTTATGCGTTCTAATGATTCTATCGATGGGGAGTAGCTTAATTTTTACCTGAGATAAGTTTCAAGACTGCGGGTAAAAATCAACAAATCGTCAATCCGGAGTTTATCTCCCGGTTTGTTGGGCATACAAAATTAATACAAGCATAGCAAGACCTTCGATCCGTCCTCCCCATTGGGGAATTTGATTGATCGTTAAAGGTTTCACATGGAAATTTTCTCACTCCCATGGTGGTCTGCTTTGCTTGCCATCGTATTAATTGATTTGGTTTTAGCTGGCGATAACGCCATTGTGATTGCACTAGCAGCACGTAATCTGCCTCAACATCTACAAAAGAAAGCCATTGTCTGGGGTACCTTGGGCGCCATTGTGATTCGCTCATCCATGACCGTTGGCGTTGTTTGGTTACTCAAAATACCAGGCCTCATGTTGGTGGGTGGTTTAGGTCTACTTTGGATCGCCTATCAACTGCTCACCGACAACTCGCAAGAAAATCACGGCGACGTCAAAGTGCATAGCTTTTGGAGCGCCATGCGCACCATCATTGTGGCCGATGCGCTCATGGGTATAGATAATGTTCTGGGCGTGGCGGGTGCCGCACAAGGTGCTTTTGATTTAGTCATCTTGGGCCTCTTAATCAGTATTCCAATCGTTGTATTTGGAAGCCAGTTTGTTTTAAAACTGGTTGAACGTTGGTCTTTTATCATACAAATTGGTGCAGGTGTTTTAGCCTTCACTGCCGCACAAATGATTGTGCAAGAACCTTTCCTTGACCCCATCTTTGATGGTTCAGGATACATCCATGACGTCTCGAAATGGGCCACCTATAGCCTGTGTATTGCAGGCGTCTTGCTATTGGGATGGTTCACCAATAAACGGCAAAACTCAGAATCCTCAACTCAAACAATTTCCACATAAAAGGAGCTTCTCATGGAAACATTCATTGCATTTATTGATGACGGAGAGCACGCGGTTCAAAGCATGATTCCCATGCTTCATAGCACGACTCAAGCGAAATGGATTTTGGTGGCATGTCCACCCAAACTCAATCGACATAGCAGCAAATGGATCACTCAAAAAGCCATGAAAAGATGGCAGAGCAATTGGTCACAAAAATGCTTGCAATCATTGATTGAGTTGCTGAATACAAAAAAAGATACTTATATCACTCGCACAGCGAATGGCTCATTGATCGATTTATCGACGCAACTCAAAACTGAGTATCAACCGTCCCGAATATTGGATTGGAGAAGACCTAAGTTGGGCGTTCAATTAGAACCTCTCACAATTGACCAACCCCAAAACGACAACAAATGGGTCATACCCAGTGGCGTCATTGCTTTGGGCAGTGTGATGGCCATCGCGATTGATTGAATTCTCTCACGGTTGAACGCATCGAAAACCAATGTAAGCCACTCGGGTATCGGGTGACTTGCTTGCAACATCCGATTGCATTTGGCGTGATGCGTCGTACCACCATGAACCACCTCGGGTGATGCGCTCACTCCCGATCGGTGTATCTACCCATTCCCAAACATTGCCGCCCATGTGATACAGGCCGTTAACACCTGCGCTACCCAATAATACAGGTACATGCCCTGTACCCCTATTTAAGCTGCCCTGCGGTGCAGCTCCATTGAAATTGGAACACCCTTGCAAGCAATGACTTTGCTTGGCGCTTTCACCATTGGGATATAAATATTGTTGACCTGTTTTAAATCCATCGGGTGGATTTTGTCGTTGCTCATGGTAGGCCGCTGCTACCCATTCGGCATCGGTAGGTAATCTTTTTTTAAAAAAACGACAAATCGATTGCGCCTCTTCAAATGTGAGATGAACAGCAGGCTCATCGTCTTTGGCAGTGACGCCAAATGGTTTTCGCCATGACCAATATTTTTTTGCGTCCACCCCGCATCGTAAATAAATCCACCGCCATCTTTTTCTGCGCGGCTGACAAAACCAGTGGCTTTGGAAAATTGACTCACTTGCCCCACCGACATTTCATGGATGTCCCAGAGCAAATCATGAACGCGATTTTGATGCGCTATTTGCCGCGAATGACTCATTGAAATCGAACAAGCCAAAATAAAAAATAAAATAATTTTCATGGTCTGTTTTGAAAGTCAGATGTGATGAGTTTAACTTTGAGCCCAAGGGGATAAAAATACACATCAACACAATTTTGAATTAAAACCTACAATAACATCTGGCATAAAAAAATAACCACAGGAACGCCCTTGAATTTACCCCCGCACCAGATGGTCATGACCCTCTTAATGACGCCTGACATGGCCAACTTTTCGGGCAATGTTCATGGAGGCACGCTACTCAAACTTCTTGATGAGGTAGCCTACGCATGTGCGAGTCGATACGCGGGCACCTATGTGGTGACCATGAGTGTTGATCAAGTTATTTTTAAAGAACCCGTGCATATCGGCGAGATTGTTAACTTCATGGCGTCCATCAATCGAACCGGCAAAACCTCAATGGAGGTGGGCGTCAAGGTGGTTGCAGAAAATATACAAACGCAACAATTGCGACACGTCAACAGTTGTTACTTAACGATGGTGGCGATGGGCACTGATAAAAAACCCATTCCAGTCAAACCTTTTGCTCCCCAAACACCCGAAGAAATTCGAAGGCATGACGAAGCAGAAAAACGTATTGAGTTGCGCAAGGCTTTCAAAAAATAATACCCAAAGGGAGTTCTGAAATGACGGTTTCCACACTCAAACACAACATGAGTGGCGATATTTGGGGTGGGTTTGCAGCTATGCTCGTTGCACTGCCTTCTGCGATTGCATTCGGGGTCACCATCTTTGCACCTCTTGGAAGTGAATTTGGCGCCAAGGGTGCACTTGCTGGCATGCTAGGCGTCACTGCATTGGGTTTGATTGCCGCCATCTTTGGTGGCACTCAACGATTGATCTCTGCGCCTTGTGCACCTGCTGCCGCGGTCTTATCGGCCATTGCGATTGAATACACACGACAAAACATGACACCTGAAATGATTGTGCTTTGTTTGTTTTTAATTGCACTCAGTGCAAGTCTTGGACAAATTTTATTTGGCGTCCTCAAAATTGGACGACTGATGCGTTACATGCCCTATACCGTGGTGAGCGGTTACTTGAGTGGTGTTGGAATCGTCGTGATATTGAGTCAAATCCCCAAATGGCTTGCAACACCTAAAGGAACAAACTGGTGGCAAAGTTTAATCAGCCCCGATTTGTGGCAACTCCCCAGTCTATTGATTGGACTTGTAACAGGTTTGGCCATGATTTATGGACCGAAGTTAACGCATAAAGTTCCTGCGGTCATCATTGGACTGGCGGGTGGAATAATCACTTATTGGTTGCTAGCGTTCAATCAATGGCCTATTCTTTTGAATATAGAAAACAATCCATTTGTGATTGGTCATCTGTCGGCCGATTTCAATGGCATGGTCGATAACATTCAAGGACTTTGGCAAAGTTTATTTGTCAATGCAATTCCAAGGTGGGATCAAATCTTAGTGCCCGCTATCACTTTAGCGGTTCTGTTATCGATTGATACGCTTAAAACCTGTCTGGTTCTGGATGCGCTCACAGGATCGCGTCACAACTCCAATCAAGAACTCATCGGTCAAGGGCTTGGCAATCTCACATCTACTCTTTTAGGCGGCGCGCCCGGTGCTGGAACCATGGGTGCCACTTTGGTTAACAAAGCCAGTGGGGGTGAGACTTTTTTATCGGGAGTTTTTCAAGGTGTTTGGGCTTTGCTGGCAGTTATTTTTTTGACGCCACTGATTGCATGGATACCCACAGCCTCGCTGGCAGCTTTGCTTTTGGTGATAGGTTATCGCATGATTGATGTGCATAGTTTTAAATTACTCAAATCAAACGATACGTGGTTAGATTTTGGCGTGATTGTGTTGGTGATCATCGTTGCCAACACAGTCAGCTTGATTGCAGCATCCGGATTGGGTGTGCTGCTTGCAATTTTGTTGTTTATTTCTGAACAAGTCAATTCCAGCAACATCAAGCAAAAAAGTTTTGGCGACCAACGTTTTTCAAAACGTGTCCGAACAAGACAAGAAATTGAAATCCTAAAAAAAGATAGTCGAACCAATGTGATTATTGAGTTACAAGGAAGTTTATTTTTTGGTACCACCGATCAACTCTTTGTGGCTTTAGAAGAAGACTTAAAAACAGCCAAATTTTTAATTTTAGATTTCAAACGGGTGCAATCTTTAGACTTTACAGCAGGTCATATGCTCGAGCGATTTGAACAAACCTTGCGCGAAAGAGGTGCAAAATTAGTGTTAAGTAGGCTTCCAGAAAAAACGATAGCAGGTAAAAACATAAAAACTTACATCAATCATGTGGGTCTGCAAAATTCAGAGGTGACTCATTTATTTGACGATCTGTTAGACGCTTTGGAGTGGGTAGAAAATGAAACCCTTAACAACAGTCATCTCAAAATGGAGTATACGGACGACTTGAGTTTGAATCACTTTGAGTTATTTAAAAATCTTGAATCCAATGAAATCCAAATACTTGAAACCATTATTCAGCACCAATATTTCAAAAAAGGTGAAGTGATTTTTAAAGTGGGGAAATCGGGCCAGCAACTCATGATGATTTCCAATGGATTGGTTCGCATCAGTATTCAAACGCCTGAAAATCACACATCCCACTTAACAACCTTGGGAAAAGGGCAATACTTTGGCGAAATATCTTTTGTTGACTTGGAAAATCGATCGGCAGACGCGATTGCAATAGAGGATACGCACTTGATTTGTATCTATCGCTCAGAGTTTGACAGCCTGCTCAAGTATCAAATGCCAATCATACAAAAAGTTTTTGCTAATATTTCACTTTCATTGGCACATCGATTACGAAATACAACGGATGAAATGCGCCATTTAATGGACGGCTAAAGATTAAATCAGCCCCGAAGCAATATTGATGGTTAAAGCAATTAGCGTTGTATTAAAGAAGAAAGCAAAAATGCAATGCAGCAGTACTGTGCGGCGCATGGCAACGCTTGCGACACTGACGTCGGCAGTTTGAGCAGACGTGCCTATGATGCAAGAAAAATATATAAAATCGGAGTAGGTTGGTTTTTCTTCGCCTGGAAACAAGAGACCAGCATTCATACCATGGTGCTTGGCGTAATAGTAGTCGTGTGCATAATGCTGGGCAAACATCACTTGAGTGAACAACCAAGAAGAAATCACAGTGAGGCCCGCCAAAACAATATGCTCGAGCTTGAGTATTCCATGAAGGTTTTTGGCTGACGACAAAAGGCTGACAATAGAGCCCAAACAAATAATGGCCGAAAGAATCACAAAAATAAGCACCAACCATCGTCCTACGTATTGATCCAATGCACGTCGATGCACATGTTGTTCATGCGTCATCAACAAGATGTGCGTGGCTAAAAGCAAATAAAGAATAGCGCCACTATTCCAACCCACAATCCAACGAATCGTTGAATTTTGAACGATCTCAATGGGTAGAAAAAAACCAACCACAAGTCCCACAATCAGACCGATCATCAATCGGGGACGCGAGCGAATCGTTTGACTTAAGTGTTGATAGATGTTTTTCAAAGTTCGCCAATTTGATTCCACGACCGACCTGAAGCGTGAAGTAATTGATCGACCTCATTGGGCCCTTGTGATCCAGCTTCATAAAATGCCAATGGCGCATCACCTTGACTCCAAGCCTTTTGCAAAGGCTCCACAATTTTCCAACCCGCCATCACACTGTCAGATCGCTGGAAAAGAGTAGCGTCGCCAATCATGCAGTCGTATATCAAGGTTTCATAACCAGTGCTTGGCGCATTTTGAAAATAATCTTTGTAATGAAAGTCCATTTTGACTTGGCCAATATCGATTTTAGGCCCCGGAATTTTGGCGCCAAATGAAAGCGTAGCACCCTCGTCGGGTTGCAACTTCAAAATTAAAGTATTGGGCTTTAAAGAATCGGTAGCCGTGTTTTTGAATAACGACAAGGGCGGTCTTTTGAATTGAATAACGATTTCACTTTTTCGTTGCGCCATGGCTTTGCCTGTTCGCAGATAAAAAGGAACACCTGCCCAGCGCCAATTGTCGACACCCAACTTGAGAGCGACGTAGGTTTCTGTTTGACTCTTGGCGTCGACTCCATTTTCTTGGAGATAGCCTGCGTGTTTTTTTCCATCGAGCGCGCCTGGTGAATACTGCGCACGCACGCTATCGGTGAGTGGATCGACAGCATGCACCGAATGCAAAACTTTTGTTTTTTCGTTGCGCACAGAATCGGCGTCAAAGGACGCAGGGGACTCCATAGCTGTTAGTGCCAAGAGTTGAAAAACGTGATTGGGCACCATATCGCGCAATGCGCCAGTAGTTTCATAAAACGCTGCGCGACTCTCAACACCCACGGTTTCTGCAACCGTGATTTGTACATGATCGATGTGATCGCGATTCCATAGGGGCTCAAAAATTCCATTGGCAAATCGCATCAACATGATGTTTTGCACGGTCTCTTTACCCAAGAAATGATCCATGCGGTAAATTTGTGACTCTGACAAACTCACACGCAGTTGATCGTTAAGCGATTGTGCGGATGCTAAATCATGACCAAATGGTTTTTCTACCACCACGCGTCGCCAGTATTGCGCGGTTTCTTGAACCAAGCCAGCATGCCCCAGTTGATCCACAATGCCGCCAAAAAAGCGCGCGCCAACAGCCAAATAAAACATAACGTTGTCACTGACTTGGTGAGTGGTCTTGAGTTGGCCCAAGCGATTTTTTAATTCAAGATATGATTTTTCTGCTGAAAAATCTAAAGACATGTACACCATGCTTTTGATCAATCGTGAAAGATTGGCTTCGTCTAAAGTTTGTGCGTAATGCTTATCGGCTGCAAAAGCTTGGATAGCTTGCTCCACGTGCGCTTGAAACTGTTGATCGGTCATCTCTAATCGATCCACGCCCACCAAGGCAAAGTTCGCTGGCAATAGACCCGTGCGTGCAAGGTTGTAGAGCGCAGGCATCAAGAGGCGTTTGGTGAGGTCACCGCCCGCACCAAAAATAACCATGGTACAACTTGGTGCAGGCTCACCTGGGGCTGTGCTGGGGTGTTGAATGTCTTGTGCCATAGAGTACTGCTCGTCAATGATGGGTTAAAAAAAAGCGAATCACTTGTAATTTACCACTAACGCTACTTCACTGTGGGCGTTTGCCATTGCCAGTGTGGCAATGAGTTGAGTTTTTGTTGTTGATACTCGTCCACCGCATGCGGCGATTGTCTTTTGGCAGCCACCCATTGGCCCAATAAAAATCCTTTGGTATCGATGTAATCGTGTGGTACGTTGGTGGTTTGGTGTTCTTTGACGTAATCGAGCAAACTCAAATAACCACGAATCCAATCGATGTATTCGCCTCTAACGGGCTTGGGGAAATGGGCCTCTTGAACCGGCGTGGTTAATAAGGCATTGACAAATTCGAGCAACAGCAAATGATGTTCGCCGCGATGCCAATGCGGTTGTTGATTTTTTTTGAGATACCAACTTTGTTCGCTCTCTAGATGGCATCCAATTAAACCGACTGAGCCTTGAATGATGGCCATCGGGTCGCCATTTGCATAGGTGGCGATGGTTTTGAATTCTCCATTGGTGTAGCAACAGCCATCATAAAAATACATTTGTTTGTCTTGACCTTGCCAACGAATAGGTACAGTGGTGCCATAGGAATGGGTTACGTCGGCCTGGGGTCGTTTGATGTATTGCACTACGCGCGTGTCTTGCAAAATATCGAAGTAATAGGCGTCTGCCCAATATGCGCCCATACAAATACCCAAATACTTGCCACCTTGGCTTAAAAAGTTTTTGATGGCGTCAATGTTTTCTTTTAATAAATATTCAAACGAATCTGCATCGCCCTCGCCGCCTGGATAAATCACCATTTCGACGTCATCAAAAAAACCGTCTTGAACGGCGTGGCGCGTAAAAATTTTGATGTTGTATTGAGGCGAGAGTGCGCGAACGATCCCATTGACAGACTCAACGGAGCATTTTGGGTGATGCAAAAAAATGGCGATGTTTTTTTTCACTGATTGAGAGTCTAGAAAGATAGCACCATTATCGAGCTATACAAAACCGCTTAAAATAGATACTATTGATTTATACCTATTTTTGCAGGCTCATTCCGTGAAATTCAAAATGTCGGAAAAATCGCTGTTTGCGATTTTGTTGCGCTCACCTTGGTGGGTTAGCTTTGTGCTCGTTGCCATCATTGCAACGTCAGCCTTTCAATTTTTACCGCAAGCCTACAAGGCTGTCGGCATATTATTTAGTTTTCCGTTTGTAGTCATTGGATGTATTGCTGCATGGAAACAAAAAAATGTGCCGAACAAACAACAGAGTGAAAAAATTTTAGAAAAAATATCTATATTAAATTGGAAAGATTTTTCTACTTTGCTTGAAAAAATATATACCCAACAAGACTATCAAGTCAAAAGAATTGATTTGGAATATGCAGATTTTTCGATTACAAAAAAAGGCGTCACCACATTGATCTTTGCTAAACGCTGGAAGGCCGCCACGATTGGCATTGATTATCTAAATGGCTTGAACAAAGCACGGCAACAATTGGATGCATCGCACGCTGTGTGTATTAATTTATCGGTGCAAAGTTTAAGTACGCTGGCTTATGCAAAAGAAACTCGCGTCAGTTGGGTGACACTTGAGCAACTGGTTGCGATGGTGCACAAGAATAGATAACTCAAATTATTTGTAAATTTTCCTACTTTTAAGAGACAAGTGAAGGGTTTTCCATCAGTTATTTTCTCGAAATTGGAGTAATAATTTTTATAGGGCTTGGTTACCGAAACCCGAGCAATCAATCGAAGATTACCCTATCGAAAGGATTTTCACATGAGTTCCGTTTCTTTCACCATCAATGGCAAAGCCACCAAGGTTGACGTTGAGCCTAAAACCCCCTTGCTTTGGGTGATCCGAGAGCATCTGAATCTCACTGGAACCAAGTTTGGTTGCGGTATTGCATCATGCGGCGCCTGCACTGTTCATATCAATGGACAATCGGCTCGCTCATGTGCGGTTCCTGCAACCAGCGTTGCTGGTAAAACAGTGACCACCATCGAAGGCCTCTCTCCTGATGGCAATCATCCCTTACAACGTGCTTGGGTTGCCGAACAAGTTCCTCAATGCGGTTACTGTCAGTCGGGTCAAATTATGCAAGCGGCCACTTTACTTGCTAAAACTAAAAAACCCACGCATCAACAAATTGTTCAACACATGGATGGCAATATTTGTCGATGTGGCACCTACAGTCGAATTGTCAAAGCCATTCAACGCGCAGCGAATGAGGTGTAAGCCATGAATACAACTCAAACTCAAAATAAGCCAGATGTACAAATCAATCGCAGACATTTTTTAGCAGGTGCGGGCGGCCTCACTTTTGCTATTGGTTTAAGTGAAGGATTAATCACTGGTGCATTCGCACAATCCAACGATAGCAAATCGAGTCTTTCTGCATGGGTCACCATTGGATTTGATGACACCATTACCATCATGACACCAACAGGTGAAATGGGACAAGGAACGCTCACTTCTTTACCATTGATTCTTGCAGAAGAACTGGACGCAGATTGGTCACGCGTCAAACCAGAATATGCACCACCGAACCCGCAAATATTTGGAAATCCAAACCCACTTTTAAATGGCGGTCAAGCGTCGCTTGCAAGTATTGCGGTTACAGGTTACTTTACAAAAATGCGCGTTGCAGGCGCACAAGCGCGACGAATATTGATGGATGCCGTGGCACAAAAATGGAATGTGCCCTTAAGTGAACTCAGCACTGAACCCAGCACAGTGGTTCATGCCAGCAGCGGTCGAAAAATTCGTTACGGTGAAATAGCCCGTTTTGCAACCATGCCTACACAAGCACCAAAGATAAATCCCGAAGACCTCAAACCCGTCAATCGATTCCGATTGATTGGAAATAAAAGCATCGGTCGTCTTGATGTGCCTTCTAAGGTCAATGGCACTGCCAAATATGGAATCGACGTTCAAGTACCTGGAATGGTATTCGCATCGGTTCTGGAGTCTCCCATGGAAGGCGCAAAACCCGATTTTGTTTATAGCGCCGACGCCTTAGATATTCCTGGCGTTTTACAAGTCTTGCCACTTCCATTTGGTGTTGCCGTGATTGGTAGCACCGTCGAGGCCACTCGCGCGGGTCGCAATGCATTAAAAGTTCAAACCACTTGGAACACATCAGGTGTGGTTGCTGCAACTTTTGATTCTGAGCTTGCAAAACCCGCCTATGAACGTCATGCAAAGGATCCACAAGCCAAGCCATTGGATCATTTCAAACGTGGAGACGCATCAACTTCATTGCAAAGCGCCAATAAGATCATTGAAAGCAGTTATTGGACCGAGCATTGTTATCACGCACAAATGGAGCCCATGAATTGTGTGGCGCATGTTGCTGCTGATGAAAAATCTGCTGAGCTGTGGGTCGGTACACAAACTGCATTTTTAGCAACGGTTGTAGCTGCGGGTATTCTCAAAACCACACCCGACAAAATAAAAATTAACCAACAACTCATTGGTGGTGGTTTCGGAAGAAGAATTGCAGCAGATATCGTTGCACAAACCGTTGTGATTGCTAATGCCATTAAAAAACCGGTCAAACTCATTTTAAGTCGGGAAGACGATATGGCCGCGGCACGCCCACGTCCAATGACATATCACCGCATGCAAGCGGCCTTGGATCCACAAGGTCAATTGGTGGGATGGCATCACCGAATCGTCGCAGAAAATGTGGATGCCATTGCCGCTCCACCCAGATTCACTGCACGCGGTGGTCGAGACTATATTGGTTGGAATGGAATGGATATTGAGTACTACAACGTACCCAACATCATGGCTGAGGGCGTTCGTGAAGTCCGTGGCATGCGAGTTCAACCGTTGCGTGGCATTGGCTCAGGTCACAATAAATTTGCAGTTGAATGTTTTGTTGACGAAGTCGCAATCGCGCGCAATATGGATGTTCTCGCGATGCGACTTGAGTTAACCAAACAAGAACCTAGAGCACAAGCAGTTCTTCAAGCTGTTGCAGAAATGGCTGATTGGAAAAAACCTCGCAAGGGTCGCGCATTAGGTTTGGCCTTGGCTGAGTACCACGGCACTTTTGCAGCGGGCATTGTTGAAGTCTCACTCAACAAAAGTTCAGGAAAAATAAAGGTGCATCAAATCTGGTTGACAGTCGACCCTGGTTTAGTGATACAACACGATAATGTTTTGGCACAACTTGAAGGTGCAGCGGTATACGGCTTGTCATTGGCTTTGATTGAAGAACTTAATATCCAAAAAGGTGCGGTTGTTCAATCCAATTTTAATGATTACCCTGTTTTGCGAATGAGCGATATGCCCGAAATTCATACACGTATTATTTCATCCAACGCCCCACCAACGGGTATGGGTGAAATTGGTGTTTTACCAATCGCCCCTGCTATTTCAAATGCAATTTTTCAGCTCACAGGTAAACGTTTGAATCATCTGCCGATGTCGCCCAAACGCGTTAAAAAAGTAATTGCTTAAAGAAATTTAAAAAGCGAAGCCAAAAACTCTGCATCTATTTGGATTGCATGAGTTTTTGCGCATTGCCACAGCACACTGCGTGAATATCTTGCGGTGTGAGTCCTACATTAAAGATCGAGTTGATGCCTTCGCGTATATACATCTCGCCACCCTCAGGGTCAAACGGACAATCGCTGGCAAAAACTACATGATCGGCTCCAAAAAAATCTAAACCACAACGCAATGCAGATGCTGAGCCACCCAACACCGTATCGCCATAAAACATTTTGAAATAGTCAATCGGCGCTTTTTGAAGTGACTTTAATACGTTGGCTTCATTGCCATCGGCACTGCGCGAACCCAATTGAGCCCACAAGGTTTCTGCTCTTCCACCAAAGTAAGGCAACATGCCTCCACAATGGTGAGTGATGAGTTTGAGTTCAGGCAATCGATCAAAGAATCCCGAAAAAACCATTCGCGACATGGCCACACTGGTTTCGAATGGCCAGCCCAATACTTGCCACACTTCAAATTTAGATTTTTCTTCATCGGCATAGTCTGGTTTTTTTGCAAGACGAATCGGATGCATCCAAATCGGCTTCTTGTGGTGATTGGCCATACGCTCAAACACTGCAAAATATTCGGGGTTGTCCAATGCACGACCGTTAACGCTACTTAAAATTTGTACACCTGCGGCTCCCATGTTGTTGATCGCGTGGTCCATCTCTTCAATAGCTGCTTGCGGATTGTTCATAGGTAATGACGCAACAAAATTAGGAAAAAAATCAGGCCATTGTTGACACATCGCTTGCATACCTTCATTGGCAATGCGCGCCAATTGAGGAGAAAGCTCGGGGCCCGCAAGCATCTCAGGAGATGGAACAGCCAGACTCAAAATTTGTTTGACGTCCGGATATTTTTTGAGCATCTCCACGCGCACAGGAATATCCCAGAGTAATTGCAAACTCGTCATTCGCTTAACCATGCCTGGATCGGTGCTGTATTTTTTCATCTCCTCCAAATAAGTCAGAGGCATGACATGGTTATAAATATCAATACAAGCTTGCTGTGTTGTCATAGATTTAATTCAAAGGAATGTTGGCCTGTTGAACTAATTTTTTCCATCGGTCCAAATCGGTTTTGATGATGTCTCTTAATTGATCGCTGGTGGATAGGCGAACAAAAATTCCTGAGTCTGACAATTGTTTTTTCACTTCATCCATTAGCATCACGTCAGAAAAATCTTTGTGAATTTTGGCTTGTATGTCTTTGGGTGTGTTGCTGGGACTCAGAACCGCATACCAAGGAAACAAATTTTCCATCTCAGGCAATCCTTGCTCAGTGAAAGTGGGTACATCAGGCATGAGTTCTGATCTCTTAGCGCCCGTAACGGCCAACATTTTTATTTTTCCAGATTTTGCTAATGGCAGGAGAGAATTAAAAGTGGCAAACATCATTTGCACTTGTCCACCAATCAAATCGGTTTGTGCTCCTGCAAGTCCTTTGTAGGGCACATGCAGAAGATCCAAGCCCCGAAGTGTTTTGAGGTACTCCATATTGAGGTGATGGGGCGTGCCGCTTCCGGGTGTTCCATAATTGAGTTGCCCTGGTTTGCTTTTGATGTATGCAAAGAGACTGTTTAAATCTTTTGCAGGCACATCGTTATTGATGGCCATCACATAGGTGGCCACTGCAAGCCGAGAAATCGGTGCTAAGTCATTAATTGGATCGTAGGGCAAACTTTTATATATGGCTGGCGTCATTGTCATCGTATCAATGGCCATCAGCAAGGTGTAACCATCGGGCACAGCTTTGGCCACTTTGTCTGTGCCTAGATTTCCACTCGCACCCGCGCGGTTATCGACAACCACGGCTTGTTTCCATTTTTCGGAAAGCTTAGGCCCCACAATTCTGGCAATCGTGTCGCTTCCACTCCCCGATGTAAACGGAACGACCAAGGTAACGGGTCGATTGGGAAAGTTATTGGCACCCGTCTGCGCGATGGCTTGAAAACCAAGTAGCACATACAAAGAAACAACGGCCCATGACAAAAATAATTTTTTACTGCGCATACGAGTCTCCACAAAAAAATGATTTGAAATTATTCAATCGACATTTTTGCGCTCTTGACGATGTCAGCAAATTTTTTGGAGTGTGCTTCGGCTTCTTTTTGAACATCGACAGGTGAACCCAGCCATGCTTCAAATCCAAAGGTACCCATGTTTTTTTGCACCTCTGGGTCGCTCAATGCGTTTTTCATTTCTAAATTAAATTTGTCAATGGCTGATTTGGGCGTGCCTCGCATTGCATAAATCGCGACCCAAGTTTTGAGTTCAAAATTTTTGGGGCCTTGCGCTTCAGTGACGGTTGGAATGTCGGTGTAGCCTGCCAATCGTTTGGGAGCAGCGATGGCTAAAAATTTAACCTTCTTGGCACGGTACAAAGGCCCTGCAGAGGCTGCCGTTCCAAATGCCCAATCAACGTCGCCATTGTCAACCGCCGTATAGACCTGTGGCAATTCTTTGAATGGAATGTGCGACATCGGCGCACCTATTTCGGCTTCCAACATGGCGGCGCCCACGTGCCCTGCACTACCTATGCCCCATGAGCCATAGGTGAGTGTTCCTTTTTTTTCTTTGGCAGCAACCACTAAATCGGCCACGCTATTCCATTTGGAGTTGATGGGTACAACGATGAAAAAATTAGTCCAATAAAAAGGCGCGGCAGGCTCAAATTCTTTGTTGAATTCAAAAGGCATTTTTTTAAACAAATGCTGTTGCAAAGATACATGCGTGTTATCGACTTGCAAAAATGTATAACCATCTACAGAAGATTTTCTAACCACATCGGCTGCAATCCAACCGTTGCCGCCAGGGCGGTTATCGATCATCAAAGGTTGGCTCATTGATTTACTCATTTTTTCACCCACGCCACGAAGCAATGCGTCGGGCCCGCTACCCGCAGAAAATGAGGTGAGGATTTTGATGGGCTTGTCGGGATAATTTTGTGCAAATAATGAACTGATCGCCAATGCACTCATAACGCATGTGATTAATAATTTTTTCATGGTTGTCTCCTGTTTTTTGTTGATTCTAAATGGAATCACTGTCCTGTGATTTGTTTCAAAAATGCCTTTTTATCGATAGGAATGTCATCACCGCGCCAAGCCACGTGTTGATCGGGTCGAATCAATGTGAATCGCTTGGGGTACAACTCAGCAATACCCGACTCTTGAGGTGAAATGATCTTGCATGGTATTGCAAAAGATTTCATTTCAAGTTGAAAGTCTTGCAGTTGGCTTGAATCAGGGCTGTGAGCGATGAGGGTATACCCGAGGCTGAAATGATCGAAAAGCGAAGTTCCATCGTGCAACCATGCGTGAGGTGCCAAACAACCTGCGCGTGAAGACGCGACGTAGTTAATAAAGTCGTGAGGTGGATAAGGCGCACCATCGTAAACAACGATGGGTGACTGCTCGTAGCGATAACCCAAGATCACACCTAGCGTTGAAAATTCACGCAGTTTGGTGCTCTCAATTTTTTGCCCCACTTGATGACGCAAAGCCGCGCCTTGTGGTGTGGCGTCTTCTAATCCATCGACCCATAATTGATTACCCAATACAGAATGATTAACGACCGCTTCGTTCATTACAAAATCGTGCACTTGACGTCGTTCGATTTCATAACTGTTGAGTAAATGAGGGCCGCCCCAACCTTGTAAGTGAGCTGCGATTTTCCAACCCAAATCAACACCATCGGCAATTCCCATGTTCATGCCGTAGCCACCAAATGGCGGATGCAAATGGCACGCGTCGCCAGCCAAAAAAATTCGTTTGTCTTGATATTTATTTGCAATCAAACGACTGGCAATCCATTCGTCGGATGAAAGAACTTCGTAGGGCAAATCAATACCCGTTGATTTTTTAATCAACTCAGTTGACGCGTTGATATCGAACTTGGCGTCTTTGGGCAAACCCGTTGGCATAAAAAACCATTTGTCTTTGTCCATCGGACCAATGAGGCCAGGTGCATCGGGATTGACTTGCCAATACATGATGGCGGGACCGAGTTGATGCGCCTGATCCAAACCTGGTGCACGAAACACGATGTTGTAATTTTTGGAAAGACCGTGCACGCCTTCCATTTTTGCGCCGATTTCTTCTCGCACTTTGCTGCGTGAACCGTCAGAGCCGATTAAAAATTTAGCTTTGATCGGGAGCACTTCGTTATTTTGTAATGACTTAACGGTTGCAACCACGCTGTGGTCGTCTTGTGATGCACTGACCAATTCGGTATTGAATACGATTTGCACATGCGGCAGTGATTGAGCGTGTTTTCGCATCACCTCCTCGACGGTGTATTGCGGCACCCATTGCGAATGTTCGGAGTACAAAGGGTTGCGGCCTGGCGCACAATAAAAAGCATTTTCAAACCGCATGAGTTCAAACGCAGACAGTCGCGTACAAAAAATAACATTGGATGGATAGTTCATGCCCAAGGGAGACTCTTTGCGCAGTTCGTGTGCAATCCCCCAGCGACGAAAGTGTTCTCGCGTGCGTGCGTTGGTGGTTTTGGCTCTGGGCGCATAACCCACGCGCTCGTTGCGCTCCACCACCAAGCACGAAATTTGTCGATGTCCCAACTCAATAGCAAGCGCAAGACCCACAGGCCCTGCACCCACAATCACGACATCAACGGGTTTTAAATTTTGAAGTGACATCTGTTTTATTTGCGTAATTCTTTACCGACTGATTGATTGACGAAATCAAACACAGCAACTTTTTTTAAATCGACATCGCCCGCTTTATACAGGCCCGCCTTGACCATCTTGTCATAAAAATCTTTGACACGATTGGCATTCATGGCGCCAATGCCACGATCCAAGGCCTCACCCGATTCCACCACACCTTGTTGTTTCATCAAAGCCACCGATCGCTCAAGCTCATCGTCGGAGAGTTCTGGATTTTCTTTTCGCATCAACGCGTTGGCGGCCTTGCGATCTGCATACAAATAGTTGTACCACCCTCGAATCGATGCATCGACAAACCGTTTGATTAAATCTGGATTTTTTTGAACCATTTCGGCATGGGCCTCAATGAGCGTGGAATAGGTTGAGAATCCATGATCGGCTAATAAATGAACAACGGGTTTGAATTTGCCTTGGTTTTCGATGTAAATAGGTTCTGCAACCGAATAGCCTTGTTGCACTGAAGTTTTGGAAGCCAAAAAAGGAGACAAGTTGTAGTTGTAGGGCTTGAGTTGCTCGTCTTTGAACCCGTGTTGAACTTTGAGCCATTGCCACCAACTGAATTGCCCATCTTTAGCAACCATCACAACGGTCGCCTTGGCCAATGCAGCAAAGTTTTCATAGCCTTGCCCCGGATGTGCAATGAGAGCCTGAGGATCTTTTTGAAACATAGCGGCCACTGCAACCGTGGGCACACCGTTTTTGACGTTGTCGAAAGGATGAAGCAAATTACCCGTCATCAAAAATTGAATTTTTCCTGCGGCCAATAAGGGGCGATTGTTGACTTGTGGACCGCCTTGTTGAATCGTTACATTCAAACCTGCTTTGGTATATGTGCCGTCCACCAGTGCTTGATAAAAACCGCCGTGCGCGGCTTGTGCTTTCCAATTGGTTGCAAAAATAACTTTGTCTTGCGCCAGCACTTGTATGCAAGAAAAGATACATGTTAATGCGATCGAAACCGATAGAAATTTGTTTTTCATAAAGTCCTCTTTAAATTTCTGAATCATGCCAATGTTCTAAAAAAAATACTGACAACTGATTCAACAAAGAAAAAATGGCAACGCCTGTTAAAGAAACCAACACTAAAGCTGCAAACATTTTAGGCGTTTCTGTTCTAAAGCTGGCCTCTAGGATGCGAG
>RFYV01000251.1 GCA_009921265.1 Betaproteobacteria bacterium
ACTTTAACAGCTGTAGTAACGAATGAAGCATGTTTAAATTCATCAAACGGAACAATAAATTTAACCGCTTCAGGAGGTTCTCCATCCCCAACATTTTCTTGGTCAGGGCCCTCCAACTATACATCTAGTTTAGAAGATTTATCAGGATTGGCGCCAGGTGTTTACGCGGTAACAGCTAGTTCAGGAACATGTACATCTACAGCAAGCTTTACAGTACTTGCGGGGCCATCAAATACAACTAACACAACAACTGCTTCAGCTTGTGGTTCTTATGTATGGAATGGAACAACGTATAATGCATCTGGCGTTTATACAGGAACAACTACAAACTGTGTTACACAATCTTTGAACTTAACAATTACACCAAGTTCTACAAATACAATATCAGTTTCAGCTTGCGGAACATATACTTGGCCTAATAATGGGCAGACTTATACAACAAGTGGTGTTTATACTGGAACAACTGCAAACTGTGTTACACAATCCTTGAACTTAACAATAACTCCAAACACCTCAGTTACTACAACAATTAATGCAAACGACACATACACATGGGCAGCCAATGGTATAACCTATACAGCATCTGGGATTTATACTGGCCCAACCTCAGCAAATTGCGTAACGCAATACTTGGATTTAACAATTAATTCATCAGGTATTTCAGAAGAGGAGATGGTACTATTTTCATTATATCCAAATCCAGTTTCAGACATGCTTTATGTTAATTTGAATGGGCAGGACAAACAGGATTATTTAATTATAGATAATTTTGGTTCAGTTGTTAAAAGAGGAGTCTTAGGAAATCAAATAAATGAAATTTCAGTTTCTCAGCTGAGTGCGGGGCTTTACTATTTTAAAATAGAAGGAACTAAACCGCGAAAATTTAGTAAAATAGATTAAAAAAAGTGCTTGAAAAGCAGGCTTTAAATTTTCTGGAAACCAAAGAAAAATTCGTAGTTGGGGTTTTGTTCAATAAACACAAATTACAACACCTCTTATTTCCTGATGGCTTTGCTTACTTCAATTAAAACAACCCGAATCCTAACTTTTCGAACGAATGTTTTTTGATGTATTCTTGCTCGGAAAAGCACGAAAATACCATAGTATTGAAGCAAAAAAAGTGGCTGAAAGCATGCTTGA
>RFYV01000252.1 GCA_009921265.1 Betaproteobacteria bacterium
GATTGCACCGGTCTTGAAAACCGGCGATGTTTTGCGACATCCGTGAGTTCGAATCTCACCGCTTCCGCCAGATTTATAACTTAAGTCATTGTTTTATATAGGTTTTATATTTTTCAATGACTAAAAAGATACACTGAAAGATACACTTTTTTCTTTGTCAAATTGCTTAAAATATAGGCAAAATTCGCTAGCTTATCACTAGAAAAAGCTCAGAGCAAGACCCAAAATGCCGAGTATTTTTACTCGCCCTTCCCGCGCTTCTTGCACCAAAAATGACACCCACTTCAGCGTCTAAACGCTGTCGCACGAGTCTGTTCAATTTGAAACAGATCATCTCATTGCTGCTTTGAAATATCAAATTGACAACAATTCAAATGAAGTGAACACGATATGACGATTGAAATTTCCAAAGAAGTCAGACAGCAAGCGATCTCCTCTATTGAACGCTACTTCTTAGAGAACATGGATGAGAAGATTGGGAACATCACTGCTGGCGCATTGCTAAGTTTCTTCGTGGAAGAAATTGGTCCAGTCATCTACAACATCGCAGTGGCTGAAGTTCAAGAACGAATTCAAACTCATGTCATGGAGATTGATCTTGAAGTCAATGAACATGCGTTTCAATATTGGCGCAAGTACGATCAAGCAAAGAAGAAGTAGCGGTGTGTTGTAAATGGACAAGCATTCAACTCGTCAATCGCTTGACGGCATCGCTACTTGCTAGCAGCCTCAGAGATCTCGCGCGTGGCTTCATCCAGTACCTCTTGAGGTACTCCATGACGTTTCAAAGCGTCGAGCAGACGTGTTTGGGCATTCGATGTGTATTTGGCTTCGTCGTGGCGGAGACCATCACTCAAATAGGCTTTAAGCAGCGTCTGATAACCTGCAAACCCCCGCTTTGGGGCGATGAATTTCATCGAGTCAACGACATCGACAGGGATTCGCAGAGTGATCGACGTCATTGGGCGATCTTTGGACAGCCGCGCCTTTAGGGTCTCAGGAATGCTCATGATCGTACCTTTCGGAGTTGGTGGCCTTGCGAGCCGAAATGATGCGGATACCTGCATCGTCTTGCTGGATGTGCACTACAAATAGCAGCCTAGATGACCGATCAAATCCAATGATTGCGTCGCGAGCCTC
>RFYV01000253.1 GCA_009921265.1 Betaproteobacteria bacterium
CACATCTTCAGGCACATTAAGCCCTCTTACACCTGTAACAGCTAGTTATTTAGTCGTAGCTGGTGGTGGTGGTGGTGGCAGACAATACGGTGGTCAAGGTTCAGCAGGTGGTGGTGGAGCTGGTGGTTATTTAACATCATCTACAACTTTATATTCAGGTGCTACTTATGTAGTTACAGTTGGTGCTGGTGGTGCTGGAGGTTCTAGTGCTGGTGCAGCTCCAAGTGGTAGTGACTCTTCATTATCAGGCACAGGCTTAACCACAGTAACTTCTACTGGAGGTGGTGGCGGAGCTGGTTCAAGTAGTTCAGGTGCAAGTGGTGGTTCAGGTGGTGGTGGACAAGGTGAAACTGCCCCTAAAACAGGTGGTAGTGGCACATCAGGTCAAGGTAATGCAGGTGGTGCTGGTGTAAATGCAGGTGGTGGTGGTGGCGGAGCATCTGCTGCTGGTACAAGTGCTGTATTACAAGTAGCTGGTGTTGGTGGTGCAGGAACATCATCTAGCATATCAGGCTCTTCTGTAACATACGCTGGTGGCGGAGGTGGTGGCGGTTATGGTACTCAATCAGGAGGAACTGGTGGTGCTGGAGGCGGTGGAACAGGACAAACAGGAAGTAGCACAACTTTAGCAAGTTCAGGCACAACTAATTTAGGTGGTGGAGGTGGAGGTGCGGCTTATGTTGCAACAGGTAATTACAATGGTGCATCAGGCGGTAGCGGAACAGTTATTATCTCATACGCTGGCTCACAAGTATTTAACGGTGGTCTAGTCACATCATCAGGTGGTAATACTATCCACACATTTAACGCTACAGGTGCTTTAACACCATTAACAAATAACCTAAATAACTCATTAAGATTTAGAGCTAGTGCTTCTGCATCTTTATCAAGAACTCCAACTATTGCTGGCAATCAACAAAAATGGACTTGGTCAGGATGGGTAAAAAGAGGAACATTAGGCGGAACATATAATCAAATATTTGGAACAATTACAGGTGCAACTGATGCTACTTATTTAGCTTTAACTTTTGGTGGAAATAGCGTTGCAGATAACTTAACATTTCAAGGTGCAAATACAGTTTATAGACAATCAACTCAAGTATTTCGTGACCCTTCAGCTTGGTATCATATTGTTTGTTC
>RFYV01000254.1 GCA_009921265.1 Betaproteobacteria bacterium
GAGACCAAAGACGTACAAAACGCAAAGATAGAAGTAATCGAGCCCAACAAGCCCATGTTTTTATTTAAACCTGGTGTGGACCTGAGAGAAATTGTTGACGCGGTGAACCAAGTCGGCGCATCACCCTCTGCATTGATTGCGATTTTAGAAGCGCTAAAAAGCTCGGGAAGCTTGCGCGCAGAACTCGTGATTATTTAAAAAAGAAAAAAATGAGCGATATCAACTCCACCAACACCAGCACAAAGTCCTATTTGGACTTTTCGGGCTTGGGCGAGTTGCGTGGCAAGGCTCAGCGAAACGACGAGAGCGCATTGCGTGAAACGGCTCAGCAGTTTGAAGGTCTGTTTATTCAAATGATGCTTAAATCCATGCGAGAAGCCAATGACGTCATGAAGAGTGACTTGGTTGAGTCCAATGCGATGGAAACATTTCAAGGCATGTACGACAAAGAATTGTCCGTACAAATGAGTAAACGCGGCACGTTCGGTTTGTCAGACATGCTCGTCAAGCAACTGAGTCAAAGAAAAGCATTGCCCAGCACCGATGAAATATTAAAACAAAGAGCACCGCAAGGACTTCCATTGCAAACTGCGCCAACACCCATGATGTTGGATAAGACGCAACCAGCCTTGACTTTACCTAAAACACAAATTAAAGCATTGCCACCCATGAATAGGAGCAGTTCATGAGTGATTTAATTGGAATTGCAAGTAACGCGATCAGCGCGTACCAACGCGCACTCAGTACTGTCAGTAATAATATTGCCAACGTGAATACCGAAGGGTATTCAAAGCAAGAGGTATTACTCAAAGAAGCAACACCCACTAAAGTTGCTAGTAACTTTATGGGTACAGGTGTGTTATTGCAAAGAATCAAGCGTCAGTATGACGATTTTGCAGAATCCAATTTGCGCAAAAGTACCAGTGATTTATCCAGCCAAAAACCCATGGTTGACTATGCCAAGCGAGTCATGGATATCATGGCCGATAAAAGCGCAGGTTTAAGTTCTGCATTGGATAATTTTTTTGGTGCGGCTGGTGCCTTATCTGCAGACCCAGCATCCACTGTTTTGCGTACATCTTTTTTGAGAAGCTCTGAAGGTGTTGCTTCGAGGTTAGCAGAGATCTCTGGGCAATTAG
>RFYV01000255.1 GCA_009921265.1 Betaproteobacteria bacterium
CCCCCTACTAAGAGGAGCACATCAAACAATCTTCTTTATCCGTGTGTTGCTCGGGCGGCCGGATGGTAAATTGCTGCGCCTGGTGCTTCGCTTTCCGCCGTAAATAATAAATGCCCGTTTTCAAGCCAGCCTGCCACGCGTGGAAATGTAGGGCCGTCAAAGCTTTATAGTCCGGGTCTTCCACCCAAAGATTCAAGCTTTGCGACTGACAAATATAAGGCCCTCGGTCCGCCGCCATATCAATCAAATGTTTCATGGGGATTTCCCACACGGTCTTGTATTTTTCTTTCAAGTGCGCCGACACGCCCGTCAATTGCTGGATACTGCCTTTATTCAAGATAATATTGTCTTTCAAGGCTTCATTCCATAAACCTAACTCGATTAATTCCGCGAGTAAGTATTTATTCGGCAAGACAAATTCACCCGCGTTCGTCCGCCGGGAATACAGATTGCTCGTAAAAGGTTCAAAGCATTCATTGTTGCCAAGAATTTGCGAGGTGGATGCGGTTGGCATCGGTGCCACGAGTAAGGAGTTGCGCAGCCCATACTGCTGAATGTCTGCTTTTAAAGCAGACCAATCATAGCGTCCGCTCGTTGGCGTCGTGCCCCACATATCAAACTGCAGTTGGCCTTTGCTGGCCGGACTGCCGATAAAAGAACTGTACGCTCCGGCCAAATCCCCTTCTAAACTATGCATTTCGGCAGGAATCGGCAAGAGTTCATTGACCCAAGCATCGTCTGCCACACCGGCAATATACTCTCGAGACACCCAATCCACTTTCGCAAACTTGTCTAAATGCGGCACATCGACCTTTTGAAAGATATGTTGGTGATAACGTGTCATGATGTGCATTTTTCCCGCGCGTTCTTTGGCGATTTCCATTGAACTTTCCAAGGCCGCGTGATAAATCGTCTCAAAAATCAATTTATTAATCTCTCGCGCCTGCTCGCTCGTAAAGGCCACATCCATCAAAGCAAAGACATCCGCCAACCCTTGCACCCCTATCCCGATGGGCCGATGTAGTAAATTGCTGATACGGGTCTTGTCGGTTGGATAGAAATTCACATCAATAATGCGGTTGAGATTGTACGCGACCACTTTTACAACGG
>RFYV01000256.1 GCA_009921265.1 Betaproteobacteria bacterium
AATCAGAAAAAATCGCGCGATCTCAACCTCGAACAAGGATCCATCATCGCGCTCCATGACGTATGTCCCCTGCATGGTTCCCCACGCGGTTTGCAGCGGACAAAAACTTGAATATTCAAAATGATCACCAGGAGACAAATTTGGATGGTGACCCACGACACCCAACCCCTGCACCTCATGTTGTTCGCCCGCGGAGTCAACAATGACCCACTTGCGGCTGCGAAGACGCGCGCAACTTTGTCCCTCGTTGTGCATGACCACTTTGTAGTTGAACAAATATCGTCCATTGTCCGGGTCCGAATGCGACGGCAAGTAACGCGGCTCAACCGTGATTCGAATTCCGTGAGTCACACACTCGCTGCCCTTACATGTTCTTGCTGATGAAGTTGTCATGGTTATGGCACGATATGCGAGCGACATCATTTCACCAAGTCAAAATGATGGCGGTCTTGAACTTTTAAAAATCACTTTGTGGAAAGCGGCGCTACTCAAACCAGCCCTTTTTTTGTAGGGCAATTTTAATCACTTCACCCTCCTTGATTGAGCGCCAATCAAGACCCAAGGAAAATCGGCGATACCCAACGCAAGCAGTTTCAATTACAAGAGGCATAAGGTTTGGAATTGGGACCGGCGGAGTTATTCCGGTCGCATCGCTGACAACAGCAAACGCGTTCGGGTCCGGTGGAAGGCCGTTGCGCTGCTCATCCAATCGAACCACAACATTTTCGATATTTTTTTTACTCTCTGAATCAAAAGTTTTAAACAGAATCGTTTTGGTTTCAAGGCGTCGAAGTTTAAGAATAAATTCAGATTCAGAATTACTTGCAAGAAAATCCTGCCGCACCTCTTGATAACCAGGCTTTCGCACTGTGATGACATTACGAAAACCAGAGGCGTGTCGAATTTCGGATCGACCGGAAGAATTACTTCGTTGATTTTGCAAATCAGGAAACCCCCAGCGATCCTCAAGTCCGGGCAGCGGCAAGTATAAAAAAGTTGTGGCCAATACTTCGGCGTCATCAATTGGCGCGCCCGTTGTTTCATTAACCACCCTTACGGAAATCTGAACATATTTCACCGG
>RFYV01000257.1 GCA_009921265.1 Betaproteobacteria bacterium
AGTCAAACTTCTGCTTTAACGGAGTATTTTTCTGTTACAGCTTACACTGGTACTAATGGTACTCCTATTTCAGGTGATGTCTACGATAGATTAATTCTAGCTTTAAAAGAAAATTTAATAGGTACAGCTGTAGATGTAAATCCGAATGGAACAATTGATGCAATTAATACTATTGTGGCTAATAATTACCAAGCCGCTAGTAGTCTAAATGAATATAGCTTTACAACTTCTTGGGGGTCAAATACTAATGTTGATAATGACACAAAAGTATCGAATTCTGGTGTATTAGCAGGGATAACTGATCAGGCTGTCGGGGCCTTCATCAGTGGTAACAGAACAGTTAACTTGACTGAAACTGATGCTGCGTTGACTACAAGTGGAACGGTGACATCGACTGACGTTGATGGAGTGGTAAATGCGTTCACTGCTGAGACAGTTCAGGGCACATACGGCAGCTTAGTGATGGGCGCGAGTGGTGCGTGGACATACACTGCTGCTTCAGCACAAAACCAATTGGCTGCAGGTGCTACAGCGACGGATACGTTTACGATTCATGCGGCGGACTCAACTGCAAGCTCGATCACTGTGAAAATCACAGGCACGAACGATGCAGCTGTGATCAGTAGCAGCACAGTTAACTTGACTGATACCTTTGCAACAATCACACAAAATGTAGTATTAACTTTTACTAATACAAGTATAGATAGTAGTGCAACCAATGGAACTGAAGTTCTAAATGGAACTCTTACATTGCAGCAGACCTTCACAGGTGATTACTCAGTAGTGGGGGGGCTGAATAAATTCACAATAACAGATACTCATGTAGATAGTATCCAAGCAATTAATTTAACAACATCCGGGGGTACTGGTAGTCAACTTAAACTAAACAACAAAACTTTTTCACAAACAGGTAGCATGTTACAAAAGAGTGATGCTTCAAATGACGTAAATGGCGCTGGTGTTTCAATTAGTGATAATGTAAGTCAAACTTCTGCTTTAACGGAGTATTTTTCTGTTACAGCTTACACTGGTACTAATGGTACTCCTATTTCAGGTGATGTCTACGATAGATTAATTCTA
>RFYV01000258.1 GCA_009921265.1 Betaproteobacteria bacterium
GGATTTAAACTCAATACAGTTGAGTTAGCTGTGAATAATGTAGAGATCACGAATGCTAATGCGGCCTCAGTTTCAGTCAAGCAAGGTGAGTGGACAGGCGTTTCGAACCTGGGCGAAGTTGGTGTTTTGAGTAACACCCCAACAGGCACGCTCAGCTATTCATTGGTTACCGATATATCTGGTACAACGGCGGCAACTAATCCTAACTTCACCATTACTGCGAGTGGTCCAAATGCTGGAAGGATTATGTTTACTGAAACAGGTGCAGCATCTGTTGCAGCTAACCCAGACCAAATTGGTGCTCATCCATTATTTGTGAAGGTCACAGATTCACTGACTGGTGGATCTGATGTGGCGCCCATTACTGTCAACGTACAAAGTGCGCTGCATTACACAGCGGGTGTACCACTTGGATACGCAACTCTACCTGGCTCCATTAGTGATTGGGAATTCACGCCCGTTACTAAGCTTGTTGGTGGGGACCCAGTGTCTAATGGATTTGTTTTGACACACCACAGAACTGGCCACGAAGACATTGTTGTCAATATTCCAAGCGACATTGGATCCGTGCGATTTGAGAAAACAGATGGAGCCACAACGCTGTAAGCCAAGCAATTGGTACGGTAACTATTAACTCGGATAGCTTCACAAATGCAACGGGCACTCAAAATATTTACATCTCCCCTGGATCGATGGAAGACACAGTAGTTGTATTGCCAGCTAACCTTGGCGTCACTGTTAATGTTCGTGGTGCTCAAGATGCTGCGCCAAATCCGTTCTCAATTTTGGCTACTAATGTGACTGTAGGCGCTAGTGGATTAGATCATTACGCGTTGTCTGGCTCGACGATAACCGGTACCGTTCATGCAGGCTATGTGGTTGATGTCTCAAAAGCTGGTCAGTCATTAGGTGCTGTGACCGCTGATGAGGCTGGGCATTTCACATTCACATTGCCAGCTGGCACAGTATCAAGCGGCATCGAATTGACTGCAATGCCAGTAGAAGACAACTATCGTGGCGACATGGTATCTGTCAATGCTGCTCGATCTGCTGCTCATTTTGCTTGGGCTAGTGACAACA
>RFYV01000259.1 GCA_009921265.1 Betaproteobacteria bacterium
GCGACGAGTCGCGCAATCTCAGGTTCAAATTCGGTGTAGCCCTCGAGCTTCTTGGTGCTCTCAACGACGACTTCGGGAGCCTGGAGGGGCAGAAGGATTGACGTGTCAACCTTCTGCGTAGCCGAACTCAAGTACTTAGTAGAGACGAGGTAGAGCTCTTGGGCTTCCCCGTTCATGTACGGCGCCAAAACGGCCGTAGCCACACGGCGGGCGTCGGAGAAGTTGGGACGGTCCGCGAAACCGACGAAGTCCTCTTCAACCTCAATGCCACGGAAACGTAAGTAGGCCAGGGCCTTCTTGCCGACGGTAAAGACGCGGACGTTGACGCCACGACTCTTGAGGTCCGCGATGAGACGCTCGGTCGCTCGGAGCACGGATGAGTTGTAGGCACCGGAAAGTCCCCGGTCACCAACGATGGCCAAAATGACGGCCGTCTCAACATTCTCCGCGGAAGAGAACAACTGCTTAGCCAGAATCGGGTCGCCCTTGACTACCTCTTGGATCAGGCGTGCCATTCCGTCGCGGAATGGGCGGTTCGCCGTGATACGGGCTTGAGCCTTTTGAATCTGGGAGGCGGCAATCAGTTCCATTGCCTTCGTGATCTTTCGTGTGGCCTGCACCGACTTAATACGTCGTCGCAGGATTCGTTCTTGTCCACCAGCCATTGCCTACCTCCTTTCCTTCTCGATTGCTTTCAGTAACTACTTAGTGGTGACGACGAAGCCGTCGACTACTGCCTTGATTGCGGCGTCCAACTTGTCGGTGTCCGGCAGAGCCTTCGTCGTCTTGATGGTCTCCAAAAGGTCGGCGTAGGTCGCACGGAAGGCCGTGATGAGGTCCGACTCGAAGCGCTTGATGTCAACGACGGGAATGGTGTCCAACCAACCCTTGGTCGCTGCGTAGATCAAGACCACTTGCTCTTGTACTGGCACTGGCGCGTTCAAGCCCTGCTTCAGCAACTCGGTCAAACGGTAACCACGGTCGAGCTGAGCCTGGCTGGCCTTGTCGAGTTCGGAACCGAAGGTCGCGAAGGACTCGAGGTCACGGAACTGGGCGAGGTCAATCTTCAACGTACCGGCG
>RFYV01000260.1 GCA_009921265.1 Betaproteobacteria bacterium
GCCAATATCCAACTCCAAATTCAAAAAATCTATGAATTCAACTTTGAACAATAGAAGGAGCCAATTGTCTTCTAATCAGCAGCAAACAAGCGATGATGCAAGTCTTAATTCTCGTCAAAGTAGCAGTATCAGCAGACCTGAGGCTGTTGCTAGATTTAATTAGAAAAAAGATTATAATCTCAAAGATATGACATACACTGAGAAATTAAACGCAAAAAGAAATGCAAATCAAGAGATTTCCCCCATCACATCAAACGCTTGCCACGCTACACCACAAAGTGTTGGCCATGGGGGCGTATTGGGGCAGTGGCAAAGAAGAAAGTGAAAGACCCACTTTGAACTTGGTAGTAGCCCGAAAGCGAAGACCGTGGTTTGAGGGTCTATGGGCTAACGCAAGCGAACCAGTTGAGTAGCCTTATCGACCGCATCCGGTCTAATGGAAAATCTCGGTTAAATATGCCAATTCAAGCATTTATTTGTGTAGAACCACGGGCGCTATTCACGACAGGTCGAAGCCCCAGATTCACAAATATACAAAAAGCTGCAGAGCGAAAATTGGTACGACTCGATGTAGCGCCATCTTCTATATTCATGAGGGCGCCGCCAGGTAACGATCTCAAGGAATATCAAGGAGCCTGGCCTGTTCGGATCAATGGCGATTGACATTCAAGTGGGGGGCTAATGGCCCATTTGACGTTGCAACCGAAGACCCCTATTAAAAAATCAAATTTTAGGAAGGCGGCTATGTTTAAAAATGGATTGCACCCCATACATCCTGGTGAAATATTGCTTGAGGATTACATCAAGCCCATGGGTGTCAGCGTTCGTGCCTCGGCACTTGCCTTACACGTGCCGTATTCTCGTTTGCGTGAAATTGTTGATGGCAATCGTGGTTTATCAGCGGATACAGCTTTGCGCCTAGAGCGTTTTTTTGGAAGTGAAGCGCAAGGATGGCTTGCTCTACAAGCGGCCTATGATTTGCGAATTGCAGAAAGCAATATTCGAAGACCATCATGAAGCAGATCTCACCCTTGGCAATAGTCGTCGCTTAAAAAGAATAACCAAGTGAATGCAGGATC
>RFYV01000027.1 GCA_009921265.1 Betaproteobacteria bacterium
ACTTGCATGCCAGAGCGCTCGCTGTATGCACGTTCGACATAAACAATTTCATCGCCTTGTCTGACGCTTAAATTGACGGGTTGTTGAATTTGTTTGTGTAACTCTCGCATAGGCCCTAAGGCCGCATCGCGCACATTGAGTCGGGCTTTGACCATATTGCCCAGTTCGAGCAATCGCAAGCCTAGACGATAACTGCCAGCCTCGGGGCGCTCTACAAATCGGCCGATGGTGAGGTCATTCAAAATGCGGTGGGTGGTGGAGGGGTGAAGCCCTGTTTTTTCGCTGATTTCTTTGAGTGAAATGGCTTCTTCTTTGCTCGCCAAAACATCGATAAGGGTAAACATCCGTTCAAGGACCTGAATCGAGGGCGATTGGGGTACGTTTGAATTTTTATTTTTCATTTCTGAATTTTACATCATGAAATTATCAGGCTTGCCAAATTCCGTCGATTAACTTTTCATGGGGTAAAAAAAGAGATTTGTAATCCATTTTTTGACTTTTTTCGATCCAGTAACCCAAGTACAGATAGGTCAATCCCATCGAGCGCGCTTGTTGAATTTGCCACAAGATGCTGTAGGTGCCATAACTGGCCGATAACTCGGGCTCATAAAACGTGTAGACCGCAGAGATGCCGTCGTTTAGTACGTCCAAGATTGAGACCATTTTGAGCGTACCTGCGACTGCATTGACGTCGGGTTCTCTGTACTCAACCAATCGCGAATTGACACGGCTTTGCAAAAGAAATTGAGCGTATTGATCGACGCTGTCTTGATCCATGCCGCCACCTTCGTGACGCCCCGATTGGTAACGCAAATACAAATCGTAGTGTTCTTTAAAAAAACCCAATCCTGCAATGCGTGTTTGTAGATAAGCATGTTTTTTTTGAGCACGCAATTGACTGCGATTGGATTTGAAATCTTGAACATTGACACGAAGAGGTACGCATGCTTTGCAACCGTCGCAATAAGGTCGATAGGTGAACATGCCACTGCGACGAAATCCCTTGGCCACCAACTCGGAGTACGCGTCGTTTTGAATCAAATGACTAGGCGTGGCAACCTGAGAGCGCGCTTGAAGATTGGGTAGGTAACTGCAAGGATAGGGCGCCGTTGCATAAAACTGCAAGGTTTGTAGAGGTAAATCCTGTAAATGCGTCACAGTTTTTGAGGTGAAGGGATAACTTGGTTCCAGTATAAGGGGTCAAATCGCCAATTGGGACTCGGTAACTCTCGGGTCTTTGCAATTTGGAACAAAAAATCAGCTCGAGTTATTTCTTGCCCACCTAAAGAAGCCAGATGTCGGGTGTTTTGTTGGCAGTCGATCATTTGGATGCCAGAGGTTTTACAAAAAGCAACCAACGCTGCTAAAGCAATTTTGGACGCGTCCGTTTGAAGAGAAAACATGGATTCGCCAAACATGGCTTTGCCGATGCACACACCATACAAGCCGCCAATGAGTTGATTGTTTTCCCAAACCTCAACGCTATGTGCAAAGCCATCGCGATGAAATTGAACGTATGCGTCGATCATCTCTGGAAGAATCCATGTTCCGTTTTGTCCTGCACGATCAGCGTGCGCACAATGTTCAATCACATCCGAAAAACACGAATCAAAGCGAATTTCGCAAGAGTCAGATTGAATGAATTTTTTGAGTATTTTTTTTAAAGATCTTTTGATTTCAAATGCATCGGTGTAAAGAACCATTCGTGGGTCGGGGCTCCACCACAAAATCGGCTGGTTGTCGCTGTACCATGGAAAGCACCCCTGTTGATAGGCGTGCTTCAAAATCGGTGTATCGAGTCGCCCGCCTGCGGCCAGCAAGCCAGGCGCTGGGGATTGGGCCCCCCAAGCTTGTTCTGGAGGTGGTAGGGGTGTTTTATCGTCCACCCAAGGCAGAGCAGGAGACGAGGGCTTATTTAATGGCATGATGCTCGATTGTGCCTTTTATCGACCGAAGGGGTTTTGTTGCAAGATCGCATTGTTATCATCGATATTTTAAAAATTTTAGCCGCACAGCTGATTTTTTGGCACCACTGGAGTGCTTATACGCCTATGGCCGATGTGGTTGCGTTGACATGGCCCAGTGGGGTTAATTTTTTTTATCACAGCGCGCGCATGGCCGTTCAGGTTTTTTTGGTTTGTGCGGGTTTTTTATCCGCCAAGACTTTTGTTAATCAAAATGTAGATCAGTTTTTAAGCCCAATCATGGAGCGTTATTTACGATTGGTGCCTTTGTATTTATTGGCGATTTGTGTGACAGCTATCTTGTCTTTTATGTTGGCGCAAGGAATGACACCGAGAATCTTGCCGACACAGGAAGGATTGTTTCAGTGGATGGCGCATATTCTTTTATTGCAAGATATTTTGCATATGCCTGCAATGTCGGCTGGTATTTGGTATGTGGCGATTGATTTGCAGTTGTTTGCTTGTTTGTGTTTGCTATTGTGGGTGCTTAAAAATTCGAATCAACAGATGCACGTTGTCAAAGCCAGTGTGGGTATTGCAATATTAACGTTGGCATCCGCTTGGTTTTTTAATCTTCAACCCGAATGGGATGGTTGGGCTGTTTATTTTTTTGCCGCTTATGGATTGGGCGTTTTGACCGCTTGGGCTAGTATTTACAAGCAATCGTTGATGGTTTGGATCATGTGTATTTTGTTGCTAGCCTTGTCGTGTTGGGTCTATCCAAGAGATCGTTTGTTGCTTTCGCTGGCGACGAGTTTGATATTGATCATGGCTAATAATTGGCGAATTCAATCCTATTCTATTCATCGGTGGATTGATGGTTTGTCAAATTCAACTTATGCATTGTTTTTATTTCATTTTCCATTTTTAATGTTGATGACTGCATTGTGGGGTGTATTGGGTATTGACAGTTTTAATTGGGCTTTGATTTACTCGATCACAGGTTGTTTGGCGATGGGTTTATTGAGTTTGGGATTGAATGCTTGGGTAGAAACCCCTATAAGGCGGTGGACCCGCTGATGTTAATTCGATCTATATTCAGTTCCGTAAGGATGGAATAATTCACATGCCGATCGGTTTTTTAATTCAGCATGCAAGTATTGAGCACCAACCGCACGATCATCAACAAATGATGGAGCAATTCGAGCTTGCGGGGTTAGTCACGATGGTTGAGTTCGATATCGCTGAATCAACACTTACAACGCAGTATCGATTAAAGAAAATAGACTTTGATCGATTGACGCCTGATTTCGACACTATTTATATGTTCGAAAAATTAGATCAACCCTTATTAAATTCTCAAAAAATATTGCAAAGAGAAATTATTATTGCTTTGTTGGCAAGTCCGATGGAGTTGATTTTTCCAAGCTTGGATGAATGGATGAGTGCGGTACGGATGCGACATTTTTTAGTCGAGGCGGCACGCCAAACTTCGATGAATTTTAGAACCGAATCAGCTGACAGGCCCACTGATTATTGGGATTACAGCGAAGAGACAGGTTTTATATTAAAGAAAAATAAATCATTGATTGATGCGCTTCAGATGGCGACCCAACCCTCTTTGTCGGGGTATGTGTACGCATTTTCTTGTTATCGCGCCACTGAATACATTATTTTATTGGCGATTGCGCAAGAGTTGAAATTGACGCATCCGAAAAAATATCAAGCACTCGAAGATCGATGGCAAAAAAAAGCAATTTCATCGCGTTTATTTCATGATGTTTTTTTGCAAGAACTCGGTTCATTAGAAAAACCATTGCCCATCACATGGTATGTGCCGGGCGATCGCGTTTGGTTTAGAAACCCTGATGACGTATCGTCAGACGTGACGGGCTATGAGGGTTCGTGGATTATTTATTTGGGTGGCGGGATGTTTGCTAATTTTTGGCAAAGTCACAGGCCTTACACGCTTGAGCACAAGTGCACTGAAGTTTTTCATTGGCGTGATGGCTTGCAAAAAAACATTTCTGGTCAACTCGAAATCAATGAAGAGATTGTGGAGAGTCGGGTCGATCAGACTTTTGCAGATTCGACGCAAAGAAAAAATATTTTCAGTCGTATGTTTCGCTTGCGCGATGCGCAAGGTGTTTATGAGTCGGGTGGATGCATGGACGCCACCCGCGAATGGATCAAATGGGTCAGGCCTCAGACATGCAATCTCGATTGGCCTGTTGATACTTAATTAAAAAATCAATCGACCTTGATGTTGGCAGACTTAATCACTTGTAACCATTTGTCGATTTCTGATTTTTGAAATTGACTGATTTGCTCAGGCGATAGGTAAGACGGTTGCATACCCAAGGCCTTGAGTCGCTCTTGTATCTCAGTGGTTTGCATGATTTTTAAAATTTCTGCATGTAATTTGTCAACGATATTTTTGGGTGTACCTGCAGGTGCAAACAATGCTTGCCATGACACCACTTCAAAGCCTTGTAGTCCAGGCAATCCCGACTCTGCAACTGTGGGAGTATCGGGCAAGATGTCGGTGAGTCTCTTGGCCGATGAAACAGCCAAGGCACGAAGTTTTCCGCTCTGAATATGTTGACCCGCAACAACCGTGGTGTCAAACATGAAATCAACTTGCCCACTCATTGCGTCTTGAATCGCTGGCGCACTTCCTTTATAAGGCACATGCGTAAATTTGACGCCGCTTTTGAATGCCAACAGTTCTTGCGCGAGATGCTGCGATGTTCCATTGCCTGCTGATGCGCCAGAAATTTTGTCGGGATTGGCTTTTGCAGCGGTGATGAGGTCTTTTAAATTTTTGTAGGGACTGTTGGCCGACACAACCAGAACAACAGGATTGGTACCGTATAAAAAAACTGGAGTGAATGATTTGATGGGGTCGTAGCCAATTTTTGGATAAAGACTCACGTTGATCGCATGTGAGCTAATCGTGCCACCCAATAAGTTGTAGCCATCAGCGGGTGCGCGAGCAGAGATTTCTGATCCCACGCTGCCACCAGCGCCACCTTTGTTTTCAATCACAATCTGCGTGTTGAGTGCAGTGCCCAATTTTTGTGAAACGATTCGCGCCAAGATATCTGTCGTGCCGCCTGGTGGAAATGCAACCAAGTAATTGATGGGCTTGGATGGCCATGATTGCGCCCAAGCATTGAGGGGTTGAAGTGCAGAAAATAGGCTCAACGCAATGGCTGATTGGACGATCTGGCGACGACGTGTCATAAAAGCTCCGATTGAAAATTTGTGCATGGCAAAGCGTATCACCGTAGCAACGATCAATCGATAGGTGGAAGCAGAATTAAAGTAGTTATTTATAGTTCATTTTATAATGATTCCTGTTTGCTCAATTAATTAGATAAGTAGTCGTTTACTTTGTTATGCTTCGATGCAATAAAAAAATGGAGCTGTGATGGGTGATTACACAAACATGTCGGGTTATTACGACTTGATCATGACCTCTGGCTATTACGATTACAAAAAAATTGTGGATGGGTTGTTGGTGCACGGCCCCGTACGGGATGTGCTTGAAATTGGTTGTGGTACGGGTTTGATATTGGAAGAGTTGGCAAAACGTCAACACAATATTTCAATCACGGGCATTGATTTGACGCAGGCCATGCTTGATATTGCGCATCAAAGACTTCAAACTTTTAAAAGCGTTCAATTACAACAACAAAATTTAACGCAATTGAGTTTGAATCAAAAATTTGATTTTTCATTTTCTTATGGTGGCGTTTGGTATTTTGTAATTGATGGTGACAAGGAACCTTTTTTGGTTAGCCATATTTCTGATCATGAGGCCAATGTGGCTGGGTTTGCAAAACTAGCGAACCACATGAGTGATGACTCGAAATTATTATTGGGCATACAAGGCCCACACTTTGATTATGCAAAACCGATTTCAAATGGTATGGTGTATTCGCAAAAAATCGAACCCAATGGCCATGGATTTATCAAGCATTATTATTTGGACGATGGCGATAAGCGCTTGATGTCGCAAACCATTGATTACAGAACCTACAGTTTTAAAGAAGCGTGTGATATGTTGGGTGTGCATGGATTTGAATATCAATACAAGCCCGCGCCCGATCGACAATTTTTAGTATTTCAAAAAAAATGATGAAGCAAAAAATTTTATTTGTGGGATTGGGAAATATGGGTAACCCCATGGCTGCCAATCTCATCAAGGCAGGATATCCCGTGCAGGTATTTGACCTTGTGCGAGACAAGGCTGACAATTTAATTGCCATGGGCGCTACGTGGGCGGGTGATATTCAACAGGGTTCGCGTCAAGCAGACCTTGTGATTGCTTCACTCCCAGGGCCTCCGCAAGTCAAAGATGTGATGCTGGGCGCAAAAGGCGTAATTGCCAACATGAAAGCGGGCACTTGTGTGATTGATACATCCACCAGCGCGGTTGATCTGGTAAAGCAATTATTTAACGAAGGTTTATCCACACACGTTGATTTTTTAGAAGCGCCTGTGACCAACGCCGTTGACATGGCCGTTTTGGGTCGTTTGTCGATTTTTGTTGGCGGCTCAGAAAAATGTTTTCAACAACACAAACCCATTTTTAATGTGTTGGGCGAAAAGATTTTTTATGTCGGTGTTCCTGGCAATGGTGCGACTGTGAAGTTATTGACCAACTTGCTTTGGTTTGTAACGGCGGCTACGATGGGTGAGGCTTTGATGTTGGGTGCCAAAGCGGGAGTTCCACTCGACATCGTTTCTGAAGCGATTCAATCAAGTGCAGGCAACAGTTGGGTGGCCAAGCACGATATTCCATCGATTTTTGCAGGACACTATGACCCGAGTTTTTCTTTGGCCTTGTGTTGCAAAGATTTGGGATTGATCAATGACATTGCGCGTCAACAAGGATATGAACTGACAATGGGTGCATTGGCTCAATCTGTATTTGAAAAGGCCAGAGCGCAATACGGTGATTCTGCAGCGGAGTTGCATGTGGTACGTTTGGTTGAAGAAAAAGCAGGCTTGCTACTCAGGCCCCCACACGGTGTCGCTTGGGATGCTTCACAATCGAGCACTCACACTTCTTCAAGGATACAGTGATGACGGTAAGTAGACAATCCCAATTAATGAAAGAGGCGATTCAACATATGCCTCAAGGGGTTGCCGAAAATTATCGTTATTGGGGTGACGATCGAACGGTCTTTGTTGCACATAGCAAAGGCTGTGAAATCACCGATTGTGATGGTAAAAAATACATTGATTTTCGATTGGGCTATGGACCGATTATTTTGGGTTATCGCGATGAGCGAGTAGATCGCCAAGTGATTGCACAAATTACCGAGCAAGGAACTCTATCTGGATTTTCAACTGAATTAGATGCCCAAGTGGTTCAGCAAGTCAAAGCGTTGTGTCCACAAATTCAAAAAATGCGTTTTGCCAATTCGGGTACTGAAGCAGTGATGGGTGCTGTTCGAACAGCCAGAGGATTTACAAAGCGTGACCGCATCGCCATTGTCGAAGGTAGCTTTCACGGTTTGTTTGATGAAATGATGTGGAAGTCGGATTTGGAAAATTGGAATCCCAAAGGATCGGCTGAGCCCCAAGTGATTCCTTTTGGCGCGGGCATTCCTGAACGTACACGTTCGTTGGTTGATTTCATTCGACTCAATGATTTTGATGGCTTAGAAAATTTATTTAAAAATCGCCAAGACAGTTTGGCTTGCATTTTGTTAGAACCCATCATCGGTAATGCAGGAAGTATTTCTGCAACACCCCAATGGCTTCAACGGTTAAGAGATTTGTGTACGCAAAACGGAACGTTGCTATTACTTGATGAAGTGAAAACTGGATTTCGTGTGGCCAAGGGCGGCGCGCAATCACTTTATGGTATTTATGCCGACCTCACAACATTTGCAAAAGCTATGGGCAATGGTTATCCCGTTGCTGCGTTTGGTGGTCGTTCCGATGTGATGGATGTCGTGGGTTCACACAAAGGCGGCGTGGTTCATGGCGGTACTTATACGGCCAATTTGATTGCGGTGCGTGCAGCTCACGCAACGCTTCAAATTTTGTCGCAAACATCGGCGCTACAAACCGTTAATCGTTTGGGTCAACACGTCAAAGAAATATTGGGCCGCGTGTTTACAAAAGCAGGAATAGAGCATGCGTTTGCAGGACCACCTGCGATGTTGGGAATTCATTTCACACCTGACGTGCCTACCAACTATCGCGATTGGCGAGTAACTAACAGCAGCTTGTATCAAAAGTTTTCTTGGCAACTCATTGATCGCGGCGTGATGCTCGAGCCTGATTCACGCGAGCCTTGGTTTTTTTGTGAAGCACATCAATCCATGGATTTGTCTTGGTTGGAAGATGTGGCGACACAATCGATTGAAGCGGCCAAAGCCCTCGTTTAATTTTTTAAAAGGATGTTGATATGCAATTAGCCATGATTGGATTGGGAAGAATGGGCGGCAATATTGTTCGTCGTTTGATGCGCGGTGGTCACGATTGTGTGGTCTTTGATACTCAACAAGAGAGTCGACAAGCATTGGCCAAGGATGGCGCCGTTGCAGCCTCTGACTTGGCCGATATGGTGGCTAAACTCAAAGCGCCTCGCGCCGTATGGGTGATGTTGCCTGCTGGTGAAATCACAGAAAAAACCATTCAACAATTGGAAGGTCTTTTGTCATCGGGAGACATTGTGATTGATGGCGGCAATTCCAACTATCAAGACGATGTAAGACGTGCACAGCAGTTAAAGAAAAAAGGCATTCGATACATTGACGTGGGCACCAGTGGTGGTGTGTGGGGACTCGAGCGCGGTTATTGCATGATGATTGGAGGCGATGACACTGCTTTTCAACATCTGGAGCCTATTTTTAAAACCTTGGCGCCTGGTATCGGGGATATCCCATTAACACCGGGTCGTGAAGACAGAAAATCAACGGCAGAAGATGGTTACCTGTATACGGGCCCTGCGGGTTCTGGGCATTTTGTGAAGATGGTTCACAACGGTATTGAATATGGTTTGATGCAAGCCTATGCAGAAGGCTTGGATATTTTAAAAGGCGTTGGACAATCTTTTATTCCGCAAGAAAGAAGATACGATTTGAATTTGGCCGATATCACAGAGCTGTGGCGCAGAGGTAGCGTGGTGTCGTCGTGGTTGTTGGATTTAACAGCGATCTCATTGGCAAAGGATCCCAATTTGGATGCCTTCTCGGGTCATGTGGAAGATTCGGGAGAGGGTCGATGGACCATCAATGCAGCCATTGAAGAGGCCGTTCCTGCTAATGTATTGTTTGCTGCGTTGAATGCGCGTTTTCGCTCGCGCCAGGACGCAACATTTGCTGACAAAACTTTATCGGCGATGCGTTTTCAATTTGGTGGGCATCAAGAAAAACCCACGCAAAAATAATCACGACCAATTCGGTGGTCGTTTATCGATAAAAGCTTGTACGCCCTCTAGGGCGCTGGGGTCCATCATGTTGCAAGCCATGGTGTGCGCGGCTTGCTCGTAGGCATTGGACATACCCGATTCAAGTTGTTGATAAAACAATGCTTTGCCCATGGTCAACGCCACAGCGGGTTTTTTGAGGATACTTTCAACCAAAGATTCAACCGCTGCGTCTAAGTCTTCGGGTTCGGCAACACGGTTCACCAGGCCTTTGATGAGTGCATTTTGTGCGGAGATGAAATCGCCAGTGACGAGCATTTCAAAAGCGGCTTTGCGAGATAAATTTCGAGACAAGGCAACGCTGGGTGTTGAACAAAACAAGCCTAATTTAATGCCGCTGACTGCAAACCTCGCCTTTGATGAGGCTACGGCTAAATCGCATTGAGCCACTAATTGACAACCTGCAGCTGTTGCGATACCTTGTATTTTTGCAATGACAGGCACAGATAAAGTTTGCAAACTCATCATAAAACTTGCGCATTGTTTAAATAATTGTTGATAGTATTCTTGCGAGGGCTGAGTGCGCATTTCTTTGAGATCGTGACCCGCGCAAAATGCTTTTCCTTTGGCTGCAATGATCAATACGCGCACATCATCTTGTTGCGTTAAATCTTTGATATGTTGTTGCAATGCGCTAAGCATGGCTTGACTTAATGCGTTGAATGAATCGGACTGATTGAGAGTGAGTGTGCAAACACCACGCGAGTCGTCTGAGCGAAGGACTAGATCTGCATGCGTTGTCATAAAAGACTCCTGTGGATGATAGGTTTGAATCAGTGATTGGTCTCAAGGCGCTGATGTTCAATTTTGATGCATCGATTCATGATAGACGTCATCTTGTATTCTTCTGCGAGTTGGCCAGCTTGAATATTTTCAATACCCAGTTGTTGCCACAAACATTTTGCTTTGATTTGAAAGCTTGATTGTGCAATGGGTAAAACATCGGATGTGGGCCTGAATACATTGACGATATCAATGGCAAAAGGAATATCTTCAAGTCTTGCGTAGCAGGTTTGGCCTAATATTTTTTCTGCGCTGTTGGCGTAACGTGGATTAACTGGAACGATGGTGAAACCCTTGGATTGCATATACTGCGATGTTGTAAAACTGGGTTTTGTGTGGTCCGCAGAAATACCAACCACCGCAATTATTTTGCTGGTTTTTAAAATATGATGTAAATCCGATGACATTGATGATTCAAATCGTTAATCTGCGAATTTGCTCAATGATGGCTGCGTTGTCCAAATCGCCATGTCCTCTGGCTACCAAATCTTGAAGTAATTTTGCATGAATACTCGATAAAGGTAAATTTTGCCCTTGTTCTTGCGCCATGTCTATCATGAGTTCTACGTCCTTGAGGTGTTGTCGAACACGTGACTGGGGTTTGAACTCTTGATCGACCATTTTTTGACCTTTGGCAACTGCGGCTTGCGATTGCGCAGGAGACGCCAGAACTAAGTCTAAAAAATCCTGAGGCTGAATACCAAGCTTTTGTGCAAATACCATTCCTTCAGCCAATGCAGCGCGATTAAGTCCTAATACTAAATTGGTTGCGAGCTTGGCTTTTGCACCCATGCCCGTGGGCCCCACATGAATGCGATTTTGCGAGATGGCGTCTAGGAGCGAAGCGTGTTGTTCAATGACTTGTAAGGAGCCGCCCATCATCATCGTGGCCAGTCCGTTGGCGATTTGCTGGCTTGATCCAGACAAAGGCGCTTCAATCAATTTCATGCCCACCTTTTGTAGTTGCTGAGCGACTTGAATTAATGTGCGTGCGTCTCCAGTTGAGCAGTCGATCAAGACAAGCGGTTTTGTATCTTTAAAAAAATCAATCAATTGATTTGCAATTTTTTGAACATCATTGGAATTAAATACACACAAAATTAAAATCTGTGTTTTTTGAGCCAATGCCATTAAATTTTCAGCGACTTCAAATTGAAGATTTTTAAATGCATCTGAGGCTGCTTTGGAAGTATCAAATCCTAGCAATGAAATTTGTGCGCATTGGAGTCGCTTGGCAATCGCTTGACCCACAAGGCCTAAACCAACAATTCCAACTGTTTGATGGTGTTGCATGTTTATGCCAAAGAAGAGCCACCACAGATCTCAATGTTTTGACCTGTAATCGCGGGTGCGTTTAATAAAAATTCAATCAATTGAGCCACTTCTTGTGGATCAATGTAGCGACCGATGGGCGGCAGTCGTGGAGGCTCTCCATCTCGACGTGCGTCCATTAGCATGGGTGTATCGGTGGCGGCAGGGGACACGGCGTTCACCGTGATTGCGTGTGGTGCCATCTCACTGGCCCAACTGCGTGCCAATGAGGCTAGTGCTGCTTTGGTGGCTGCGTATTGACTGCGACCTGCAACACCTCTCCAAACACGACTACTGATCAACACAACACGACCTTGCTTGGCTACTTTCATTTGCTCGATGAGTTGATTGCCGATTTGAATGCAAGATTGCACGTGTGCCTGCCACATATCCGTTCCATCTTTGAGATTGAGTGAGCCAATATGTCCTGTTCTCAAAAAGCCAGCTGCATGAATCCAAGCCATGGGTGTTTCAAGTTTTAGCAACGGTTTGATGAGTGAGTCTACTTCTGGTTCATTTAATAGATCAATTAAATGATGGGTGTATTGATTCGATTCAATGGCGCCTGTTTGTACATCAAGCCCCCAAACACGCCAGCCTTTTTTAATCAACAAATGAGTTGTTGCCAAGCCTATACCTGAGCTTGCACCAGTGATGAGAGCAAGAGGGGAGTGTGACGTTGACATTGAAAACATCAATCCAATGTAATCTTTTTTTCAGAAATGATTTTGGCTGAGAGTGCGATGTCGTTGTCTTGAAACTTAGTGAACTCTGCAACGCTGCCGCCCCCTGGAACCAAACCATCGCTTAACAATTGTTCGCGCATAGGACCTGCCAATTCTTTGTTGACGGCTATATTGAGTTTTTGAATCAAAGCGGGCGCCACTTTTCCAGGTGCCCATAAACCATACCAGCTTGCGCACTCAAAACCTGAGAGTGTTTCTGAAGCGGTGGGTACATCTGGCAAATTGCTTAAACGGTTATTTGAAGTAACAGCCACGACTTTGAGTTGTCCGTTTTTATGAAACTGAATAGAGCCCAATACGGGGTCGATAAAGCCTTGAATTTGACCGCCGATGAGATCTTGAAATGCGGGGGCCGTTCCTTTATAGGGAATGACCGTTAGGTTAATGCCTGCTGCTTGCTCTAAACGTACAGTGCATAAGTGTCCTGCTGAACCAATCGAGCCTACAGCAAAATTTAATTGTTGCGAGTGATTTTTAGCAGATGCAATCAAAGTTTTGAGATCTGTAACGCCAACTTTGTTGCTGATGGCAATAGATAGTGGAGCAATGGCGATGAGGCTGATCGGTGCAAAATCAGTTTGTACTTTATAAGGTACTGATTTCATAGTTAAAGGTGCAGATATAAAAGTACTGGCATTGAACAAAAGCGTATAGCCATCCGCTACAGATTTGGCAACAGTATCGGCGCCGATGGTTCCATTGCCACCTGGCTTGTTTTCAATGATAAATGTTTGACCAAGCTGATCGCTTAATCGTAGAGCCAGCATGCGACCCACTTTATCGAGGGTTCCCCCCGGTGGAAATGGAATGATGACGCGCACAGTACGCTCGGGATAGCTACTAACAGATTGTGACCAAACAGGTGTTGCACAAAATAAATAAATAAAAGAAAAAAAAGTAAATGCAAATGATTTCTTCATCGCTGTCTCCTCGTTATTGATTAATACTCGTCGAAAATTTGTTGTATATGTTGGGGGTCGTTCGTCACGGTAAGGGCCATGCCCAATAAAATCCTAGCCTTTTGAGGTGTTAAATTATCTGCTCTTAAAAAACCTCGGTCACGGTTTTTGGCGGGGCCAAATGCGCGACCTGACCCGCCTCTGGAGGAGAGCACAACAATCACACCTTGATCAACAGCTAGTTTCATGGCGTCGGACTCTTTGGGTGACAAAAGACCTGGTACATAGGCGGCACCCACAATGCCTTTGGCACCCGCTGCTACAAATGCTCGAACCGCCGTTCCGTCACTGTCTGCGTATGAGTAGGCGATATCAATGCGAGGCAGTTGTTCAAGCTTGCGAATATCAAAAGGTGTGTTGGGTGCGCGCTTGCGAATTGGTTGGCGATAAAAAAATACGCCATCACCATCTGCATGTCCCAAGGCGCCAAAATCAATGGTTCTAAATGTTTGTAGTCGTCCAGTGGATGTTTTAGTCACTTCACGCGCTGCGTTGATTTCATCGTTTAAACAAACCAACACGCCCATACCTTTGGATTGCGGACACGCTGCAACGCGAACTGCATTAAAAATATTTAAGCCCGCATCGGTTGATAACGCACTCGCGGGTCTTTGTGCGCCCGTGATCACAACAGGTATATCAACTTTGAGTGCAAGGTTGAGTGCATAAGAGGTTTCTTCAATGGTCGCAGTGCCATGCAAAATCACGACGCCAGTCAAATCAGGATTTTCGTGTGTGAGTTGTTCGATCGTGATGACTAATTTTTTCCATTGCTCAAAACCCAATGCGGTGGAGGGTAGTGTGTCGAAGTTGACGACAATGATGTCGGCAACGGTTTGGGATTGTGGAAATTTATCGAGCACTTGCTGAGCAGTCATTCGATTACCGCTGGTGGTGTATTCGTACATATCGAGTTCGCCCACATGACTCAGAGAGGTGATGGTGCCGCCTGTGCTGATGAGGGCTACTTTGGGTTTGCGGTTGGAAGTCATGGGTATGTCAGAATAGAGTGAGGTCTCGGGCCATTTTAGGGGTATAAAAATAATCAAAGGACTGGCATGCGATTTTTATTAACGGGCTTTGAACCCTTTGGTGGGGGCATCAAAAATTCATCGTGGGAGGTGGCCGATTATTTCAACCACCACCAGCTCAAGGATATTGAAATTGATGTCGTGTGTTTGCCTTGTGTATTTAAGCAATCTTTGAACGTTTTAGCCCAATCGACCAATCAGCTTGTCTATGACGCCGTCATTGCTTTGGGTCAAGCCGATACTCGCCACGTTATATCGATTGAGCGTATCGCGATTAACGTAGACGACGCGCGCATTGCGGATAACCAAGGCAATCAACCCATCGACGAGGCTATTATTCTTGATGGCCCTGATGCATATTTCAGTACCTTGCCAATTAAATACTTGGCTTCGGATTTGTACGAAAAAGGTATTGCGGTTGAGATTTCACAAACGGCAGGCACTTTTGTTTGTAATCATATTTTTTATTTTTTACAACACATACTTTATAAAACTGGCATACCGAGCGGCTTTGTTCACTTGCCCGCTTTGCCCAATGAGAGTCAGCCTCATGGCAACGCAGTGATGTCGTTAGAAGATATGACTCAAGGAATCACTGCATTGATTCTTTCATTGAAAGAACACATCCTCACACAATCCTCAGATAAAAAATGGAGCGCAGGCGCCATCGATTGATAAGAACATGACTAAAAAATTACCGTACGAAGGCATTCGTGTCGTTGAATTCACGCATATGGTGATGGGGCCTACCTGTGGCATGACCCTGGCCGATTTGGGTGCTGAAGTAATCAAAGTAGAGCCCATTGGAAAAGGGCGCAAGGGAGACTCGACGCGTCATCTCGTGGGTTCGGGTGCTGGTTTTTTTCCATTATTCAATCGTAATAAAAAAAGCTTGGCTTTGGACTTGGAATCAAAGCAAGGAAAAGAGGCTGTGTTGCGATTGATTGCAACCGCCGATGTGGTGACTGAAAACTTTAAGCCAGGAACGATGAAAAAATTAGGTTTGAATTACGAGTCACTCAAACCTTCAAATTCTCGATTAATTTATGTGAGCCACAAAGGTTTTTTGCCTGGACCTTATGAACATCGAACCGCGCTTGACGAAGTGGTCCAAATGATGGGAGGCTTGGCTTATATGACGGGCCGCCCTGGAGACCCTTTGCGAGCGGGCACCAGTGTTAACGACATCATGGGCGGTTTGTTTGGGGCAATGGGCGTGATGGCTGCGTTAGCCGACCGAGAAAAAACCGGTTTGGGTCAAGAAATACAAAGTGCATTATTTGAAAACAATGTCTTTTTGGTTGCGCAACATATGATGCAATACGCAGTGACTGGAAAAGCGGCAGCGCCAATGCCAGCTCGCATCTCCGCTTGGGGTGTTTACGATGTATTTGAAGTGAAAAACAATGAGCAAATATTTTTAGCGGTTGTCACTGATACAGCTTGGGAAATTTTTTGTCGTGTGTTTAGCCTCACGGATTTAAAAGCCGATGCGCGTTTACAAACTAACAACGATCGTGTCATGCAACGCGATTGGATGATGCCCGTGTTGCGTGAAAAAATGTCACACTTCACTGCCAAAGAGTTAGCCGACCGGTTTGAAGACAATGGATTGCCGTTTGCACCTATTACGCAGCCGCATGCTTTATTGGACGATTCGCACTTGTTACAAAATGGCAGCCTTGCATCGATTGAATTGCCCGATGGACGCGCTGCGAAAACCGTATTGCTGCCGTTGATGATGGACGGTGAACGATTGGGCGTTCGAACATCGGCACCGCACTTGGGTGAGCACAATGATGACTTACTCAAAGAGTTGGGGTATTCTTCAGCGCAAATACAAGAGTTAAGTTTGAAAAAAAATTAAACCCGTGTTAGCTTGGCATTTGTTCTTTGGGATCAAAATCAACTTCAACTCGCGCACCATTTGGGTCGAAGAAAAAAACCTGCCAAATATTGGATTCAACTTGTTGTCGGTGTTGGTATTGAATGCCGAGTCGATTGAGGTGATCGACGAATGCAGGTAAGTCGTGTCCTGTAAAAGCCATGTGATCAATGACACCTGTTTTTAAATCCGAGACGGGTTTGCCAGCCACGATATGCAAAATAGGATGATTGTCAACATACATCCAAGCGCCAGGAAAACCAAGGTCGGGTCGAAAGCCTGTGGTTAAACCCAAAACCTTTTGGTAAAAGCCAACGGTCGATTCCAAATCGTTGCATAAAACGGTAAAGTGATTCATGCCTGAAATTCGCATATCAACCCTTTGATGAATGAATGTTCTGATTGTCCCATATACTGGCAAATTCTCATCTTTATCGAGTGAACAACCATGACATACCAAAACACCCAACTTCTGATTGATGGCAAATGGTGCGACGCTGCCAATGGTAAAACCTTGGCTGTACACAACCCTGCAACGGGTCAAGAAATTGGCCGTGTGGCCCATGCAGCAATTGCCGACTTAGACCGTGCATTGGAAGCGGCTCAAAAAGGTTTTGAAGTCTGGCGCAAAACACCCGTGGTTGAGCGTGGAAAAATTATGCGTCAAGCCGTTTCATTGCTTCGTGAACGCACACCACAAATCGCCGCATTAATGACGCAAGAACAAGGCAAGCCATTGGCCGAAGCCAAAGGCGAAATTGGTATGGCAACCGAAGTGATCGAGTGGTTTGCAGAAGAGGCGCGTCGTGTGTATGGACGCGTGGTTCCTTCCCGCAATTTGTTGTCGCAACAATTGGTACTCAAAGATCCTGTGGGCCCAGTAGCTGCATTTACACCTTGGAACTTTCCGATTAATCAAATTGTTCGCAAGATGTCGGCTGCATTGGCAACGGGTTGTTCCATTATTGTGAAGGCGCCAGAAGAAACGCCTGCTTCTCCTGCAGAGTTGTTGCGTGCATTTGTAGATGCAGGTGTACCCCCTGGTGTTATTGGTTTGGTTTATGGTAATCCTGCAGAAATTTCAAATTATTTAATTCCGCATCCCATTATTAGAAAAATTACTTTTACAGGTTCAACACCTGTTGGCAAACAACTCGCAGCGATGGCGGGTCAACACATGAAGCGAGCCACCATGGAATTGGGTGGACACGCACCCGTGATTGTTGCTGAAGACGCGGATGTAGAGATGGCTGCAAAAGCCGCAGGTGCTGCGAAGTTTCGCAATGCAGGTCAAGTATGTATTTCACCCACTCGATTTTTGGTGCATGAAAGTTTGCGCGATGCCTTTGCAAAAGCAATGGTTGCACAAGCTGAATCACTTAAAGTGGGTAACGGCATGGATGACGGCATCACCATGGGGCCATTGGCTAATTCACGTCGTTTAACAGCGATGGCTGAATTCACAGCCGATGCCATTAAGCACGGTGCATCAGTTGCCACAGGGGGCGAGCGCATCGGTAGCAGTGGCAATTTCTTCGCGCCGACCGTGTTGCTCGATGTGTCGTTGCAATCCAAAGTTTTTAATGAAGAACCGTTTGGACCAATGGCAGCGATTCGCACATTCAAAACCTTGGATGAGGCGATCGATGAATCAAATCGTTTGCCATTTGGTTTGGCCAGTTATGCATTCACACGCTCACTCAAAAACGCACATCAGTTATCACAAAATTTACAAGTTGGAATGTTGTGGATCAATCAGCCTGCCGTGGCTTGGCCAGAAATGCCGTTCGGTGGCGTCAAAGATTCGGGCTATGGATCAGAAGGCGGCTCGGAAGCGCTTGAGGCGTATATCAACACCAAATCAGTTGCCATCATGTGCAATTAAAGTGATTTTAAGCAATCGATCATTTGCAAACGTATGCGGTGATCGATTACGGGATGTTTAAACGTATCTAAATTATCTTGTAAGTGATGGGGATGTTGCGTGGCGGGAATCATGCACGTCACCGCGGGGTGCGATGCAATGAATTGCAAAAAAAACTGCGCCCATGAATGAAGCCCACCGGCTGATGCCCAATCGGGTAGCGACTGGCCCCTGACTTTTGAAAACAAAGCTGATTGCGCAAAAGGTCGATTCACAATCACAGCAACTCCCAGCTCTTGCGCCAACGGAAGCAATCTTTCCTCTGCTTCTCGCTCAATCATTGAATAGTTGAGCTGAATAAAATCAAACTGTTTGGTTTTTAAAACATTTTCGAGTTGTGAATAAGCATCTTTTTGATAGTGGGTGATTCCCAAATAACGAACACGTCCTTTTTCCTTCCACCCTTGCAATGTTTGGGTGTGCGTTTGCCAATCAACCAAGTTGTGAATTTGTATGAGATCCATCACATCAGTTTTCATACGTTGAAACGATTGCTCCATTTGTGCAATGCCTTGCTCTTTTCCTTGAATCCAAATTTTGGTGGCAAAGAAAAAAGATTTTCGTAATTTCAAATCAGACACCAAATCACCCACCACGCCCTCGGATGAGCCGTACATGGGTGAGCTATCAATCATGGCGTTGTTGTGTTGGTGTATGATTTTTAAAATCTCTTTGAGGGGTTCTCTGGATGGGGTGTGAGCTCCTACATCAAAGTTTTTATAGGTACCCAAGCCCACGACAGGAATGAGCTCATTGGTTTTTGGAATCGGTCGAAAAATCATATTTGTATGGGGTTGAAATTTTGAAATCTATTCTAGAGTTAGCAAGTGATAGTCCCTAACGGAGTTTGCTAGGTATCACAGGGTTTTCTCTATATGGTCATGATGACTTTGGTATTAATTTCTGAATATAGTCAATTCCTTGACCGCATCCCGCGACATATTCACCTAAACTCATAGACTTTCAATTTTCATTTTTGTGGAGTGAATATGGCGGGCTTAAAAATCGTTGGTATCAGTGGCAGTTTGCGTGCAGGGTCTTTCAATACGTGGGCGCTTCAAAATTGCGCCAGTTTGATGTCTTCTGGTATGACTTTGCATATGGCGTCTATTCAAGATTTGCCTTTGTATAACCCCGATTTGCACGCCAATGGATTTCCAAAATCTGTTCAAACATTGCGCGACGAAATGGCAAGTGCCGATGGCATCATTTTGGCGTCTCCTGAATACAACTGGACGATTGGTGCGCCTCTCAAAAATGCAATTGATTGGATATCGCGTTTTCCTGAGGGGCAACAAGCTTTTGCCCAAAAGCCCTGTGCGATTATTTCTGCTACACCTGGCCCTTTAGGTGGTGCGCGGGGTCAGTACGATTTGCGTCGCTCGATTGGTGGTTTGGGCGCATTGGTTTTATCCAAGCCAGAAATTTTTATTAACCATTGCAAAACAAAATTTGATACGAATGGAAAAATTACAGACGAGCCCACTTTAAAAATCATGAAAGAGCAGATGACTGCTTTTGAAGATTGGATCGTTCGCATGAAAAAAGCATTTCAATAACCAAGACAACAACAAGGATCCATCATGAAGCCAAACAAAATCAAACAAATGTGGGCCCAAGGCAAGCCCGTCACCATGGGATGGATCTCTATTGCCAATACTTTTACTGCGGAGATCATGGGCCGACAAGGCTTTGATGCGGTTTGCATTGATATGCAACATGGCGTCACAGGTTTGAGTAATTTAATGGAAATGTTACAAGCGGTTTCTGCCACAGATGCTTCACCTGTTGTTCGAGTCGGATGGAATGAACCCGCAGCCATCATGAAGGCTTTAGACTTTGGCGCTTCATCGATTATTGTGCCGCTGATTAATAACGCAGAAGAAGCACGCAAAGCAGTCGCAGCTTGTCGTTATCCACCCATGGGTGAGCGTTCATCGGGACCCGTGCGTGCGTTACAAATTCATGGACCTGACTATTTTGCAAAAGCCAACGAAGAAATTCTTGTCATGGCTATGATTGAAACCAAAGAAGGTCTGGAGAATCTAGAAGAAATTTGTTCAACGCCAGGTGTAGACGTCATCTATATTGGCCCTGCAGATCTCTCTTATGCATTAGGCATGGCGCCTCGCTCAGATAATCCCGATCCATTGCATGTTGCCACTTGTGATCGAATCAAAGAAGTGGCGCATCGCCATGGAAAAAAAGTGTGTATGCATTGCGGCGGCGCAGAGTTTGCCTCAGGTGCGATTAAGCGTGGTTTTGATATGGTGATGCTGACATCTGACATTATTTGTTTGATAGCAGGTGTCAAGCGCCAAGTGGACTCGCTGAAAGAGTTAACCAAGAGCGGTTCTTGATTCGTTTGAAAAAAATATGAGTCAAATTGATATCGCTAATCCCGATGACGGACCATCTCGGTTTCCATTGTTGTCCAACGATCAGATGACCGCTGCTCAAAAAGAGTTGGCCAGTCGTATTCGCTCGGGTCCTCGTGCTAATGTTGCAGGTTCTGCTGCTAACAGCGCTACATTGGGTAGTCCCTTTAATGTTTTTTTGCGCAGCCCCGAACTTGGGGATCATCTGCAAAATGTAGGCTCTTACATTCGATTCAAAAGTGTTTTGGGTTCGCGCTTGAGTGAGTTTGCGATTTTGATCACAGCCAGGCATTGGACTGCGCAATACGAATGGCATGCACATCATCGATTGGCCATGCAAGCTGGTTTAAATCCTGAAGTGGCTGCGGCTGTTGCGCAAGGGAGCAGACCTACGAATATGAAAGCCGACGAAGAAGCTATCTACAATTTTTGTCAAGAATTGCATACCAACAAGAGTCTGAGCGATGCATCTTTTAAAGCAGTGACCGATTTGTTTGGCGAGCAAGGGGTGATGGATTTGATTGCGGTCAATGGCTATTACAGCACCGTCGCAATGGTGCTCAATGTGGATCGAACACGTGTCCCTGGTGGCGCACCACCACCTTTAAAAGTATTGAAATGATCAGTGAGATGAAGCGATGGCTGCGTTGACGCGTGGCATTACTTCGGTCGCAAACAACTCCATCGAACGTTTGCCAAGCACGGGGTCTTTCCAATCGTGACAGGCGTACACCAAGTTGCCAAAGTCTCCAACAAACTTTCTAAACTCCAATAGTTGATGAACGACTGAATCGACCGTTCCTGCAATCACTAATTTGCGCGTGACATAACTTGGTGTGATTTCGCTGTCAGGCATATTGGGGTCAGTTTTGAATACATTGCCTCTGCCGCCACCCACCAATTTGCGCACGAGTTGTTTGAAGTAATGGTGATAGGGTCCGTCTTCGCCGTAAGCATATTTTTCTGCAGTGGCTTGATCGTCTGCTACAAAAATACTTTTGGCTACGCGCCATTCAGACGTGTTTGCGGAGGCACCCACAGAAGTGCGTCCTTCCACGTATTTAGGCCAATGCGATTTGACCCACTCGGGCATTAAAAAATTAGCAGAGATAGGACCCCAACCGCGTTTGGCCATTTCGGTAACGCCTTGAGAGAAAGGCGCGACAGCTGTTCCAACAATAGGCGGATGCGGATGTTGAAAAGGTTTCATTATGAAGCCTTGTCCAATTTCTGGAATCATGGTTTTGGCAACTGATACTTTCCAAAATTCACCTTCAATGTTGTAGGGTGGACTTGATTCCCAAATTTTGAGGATGGTGTTGATGGATTCAACAAACATCGCGTTGCGATTTCTTTCAAAGTTACCAAATACTTCTGCGTCGGACATCAAGCCACCAGGGCTAATACCCATGATGAATCGACCCTTGAGTAAATGATCGATCATGGCCACTTGCGCTGCGATATGGGCAGGATGCATATTGGGTAAATTGAGTGTGCCTGAGCCCAATTTGATTTGTTTGGTTTCTGCGGCAAGACTGGCCAAAAAGATCAAACACGAAGTGACCGTCTCTGCTGCATCGGTCACGTGTTCACCCACAAACGCTTCACTAAATCCAAGTTTGTCTGCCAACAAAATCGCTTCTCTGTCTTCTTGCAGTGTTTGCGTCACATTTCTATCTTTGGGATGCAAAGGCATCATGAACATGCTGTATTTCAAAGTGCTTTCCTCTGGTAAAAAATTAATTGAATTAATTCAGTGCGTGACTGTGAGCATATTGACCTTTGCAAAACAGCAAAGGCTCAAGATGAGTGTGTTCGTAGGCTTCTATTTGACCTAAAAATAAAATATGGTCACCGACTTCATGTCGGTGTAGCGTTTTGCATTCAAAGCGGGCCACACAATCGTGAAGATAGGGAAGACCTGCAATGCCTTTGGAGTACTCGACATTTTCAAATTTATCGCTGATAGGTTTAGAGAATCGTTGAGATAAATGAACTTGATCGGTTGACAAAATATTGATGATGAATCGTCCCGAGTGATCAAAGTCACTCAAGGTCGAAGAAGTTTTAGTCAAACTCCATAAAACAATCGGCGGCGAAAGCGACACGGTGTTAAATGAGTTGGCAGTGACGCCTACCAGTTGGTCGCCGACCCCTTGAGTGGTCACAATCGTCACCCCTGTGGCAAATTTGCCTAGGGCCTTGCGTAAATCGATGGCGTCAACAGATGTCATGGGCAAAATATAAAGTGATCAATTGATCAACAAATGTTATCATAAACCCAGGGATTTGTGTTTTTTGGGATTTTTAGCCTTGGACTTAGCCACTAGGTTGGGCAAAACTGCGCGTGCACCTGCCAAAAAATGGGTGATGGTGGTGTGGATTAAATCTTCGATAGGGTCTTGGGCGGGCACGTCAAAAATCCATTCGCGTTGTCCAAAATAAAAAACACGCGCATTGATGCCCCACACCAATTCAAGTTCGGCAGTGCTGATTGGAATTTCATCCACTGTGGGTAAACAAAAATCATGACGCAGTTCAATCGCAAGCGGTTCGAGAATTTTCTTTTTGAGGATGTCTAAATATTTGCGATTGATGTCTTCACCACGCAATCCTGAAAACATAAAAATCCGAACCCAGTCGCGTGTCAGCGCTGCTTTGGAGTATTCAATGTAATGCTGAGTTAAGCGATTTTGCAAAGGGACGCTTCGGTCTTTAATGACTTCCTCCCAAAATGGATTCCATTGACCCAAATAAACGACTTCAAATACACGATTAACCAAAGCTTCTTTGTTGGGGAAATATTTATAAAGCAATGATTGAGTCACGCCTAATCGTTTGGCTAATTCGCGTGTGTCACCACTGAATCCAACTTCAGAAAAAAAACGAATTGCTTCTTGCGTGATGTGTTGCTCGCGCTCGGCACCACTCAAGCGTTTGCTAGGTGTTACTTTGATTTTTTTTGTAGTGACCACGTGCAATTAATTAAAACTGTTGAACTTGAATCAGTTTTTGCTGTTTGACCGAAGTCATGATGGCTTCTAAGGCGGCAACATTGGCAAGCATCTCTTCGTGACGCACAGGGTAGGGTGCAACGCCTCTCACCGCTTTGGCAAAGGCCTCCAGATTATTTAAAACAGTGGGCGCAGGCGGCGAGAAGGAGCGCTCGATCTCCTTGCCGCGAATGACGGTGGTGATGTCCCATCCCGTTGGATTTTCGGGATGTGTGCGATCGCGAATTTCAACCCATCCTTTGGAGCCGTAAACAGCAAATCGACCTTCGAATGGTGTGGCCAATATCGCGCTGATGAGTGCATTGGATCCATTGGGAAAGCCCATCATGATGGCCAAGGTGTCGCCGTTGGCAAAGTCAGATCCTTTGGTCGATAGACGCGCCCAAATTGATTCGCAGGGGCCTAAGACTGCCACCGATAAATCGACCAAATGAATGCCTGTTGCAGTGAGTGGCCCAACAGGTGCTTTTTCATTAGATAACCGCCAATTGTCTTTGGCCAATGAAAGAAATTTATCTTGGCTGAAGTTGCCTTCAATTTGTAAAATTTCACCCAAGTCACCTTGCGCAATCATCTTGCGAAGTTTGATCACCTGTGGCTCAAATCTGCGCTCGTGACCAATGCCTAATACCAATCCATTGGATGTACAAGCTGCGATCGATTTTTTGGCATCTTCAAGCGTTAAGCACAAAGGCTTTTCACAAAAAATATGAATTTTTTTATTCGCAAATTTTTGCATTTGATGCGCGTGCTCTTGATGAGGCGTTGCCAAAATCACAGCTTCTAATTCAGAATGCGCAAGTGTTTGATCTAAATTTTCATCGATGTAGACGCCTTGTAGTACCGCATCTTTTTTCATCTCTTCGCGCAGTTCAGATTGTGTTTCACAAACGGCAATCAGCTTTAGGTAAGGTGAGGTTGAGATGTAATTGGCCATGATTTTCCCCCACCAACCGTAACCGATGATGCCAATGCGTATAGGTTTGAAGACTTGATTCATAGGGGTCTCCCGCTTGAGTTTAAAAAATCATGGAATTGCTTGCAAACAGCGCTTAGTCTACTAGAATACGAGATGAGTAGATCATTTGAACACCAAAAATGCGCACTCAGTGCATGTCTTAAAAGCTTGAAAATGGATTTCTCATGAAAAATGGATTCACAATGCGTCAAACTTTGCGTGGCATCCAGTTATTTGTGGCGGCCTACGAAGAACTTTCATTCACGCTAGCTGCCAATCGAGAAAATGCAACCCAATCGGGTGTTTCCCAGCACGTGGGGGATCTTGAAGAAACCTTAGGTATCAAACTTTTTATTCGTAAATTAGGAACCGTGAAGCCCACTCCAGCAGGCAGCGTTTATTACGCAGCCTGTATAGATATATTGAACTCCTATGAAAAAGCAACCTTAGCTATCAAGCCCTACCAAGAGGGGCGTCAAGGCGAAATCAAAGTGGGTTTGACGCCCGTGATGACGCGTGCTGTCTTGGCTCCGGCCTATGCACGATTTATTAAAGAAAACCCTAATGTCACCATCAGCATAATTGATTCATATTTTGGTGACTTAACCGATCTCGTTCGAACAGGTGAGTTGACATTTGCAATTGTTCCATCTGCGATGGGAACAAAAGGATTGCGAACCAGTTTATTTGGAAAGTCACCCGAAATGTTGATATCGGGTCCCAACTCATCACTCAAGCACGGTAAGTTTGTACGCTTGTCTGATGTGGGGCCATTGAATTTGGCCATTCCTGGACTGACGAACGCGAGACGGCGAATGATTGAATCCTACCTCACATCCAATGGTGTAGTGGTTAGAAAATTTGCAGAGTTTGACACTGCACTAGGTTCTCTGGATTTGATTTCGCAGGGCGAGTGGTCCGCTTTTTTACCTTTAATGATGTTGAAAGCGTCCGATTTTGAAGATCGCACTTACACCATCAATCTGATTGATGAGCCAGGACTCAATCTCGAGATGTTTTTGATTGAGCCAGCCCGAAAAATGCTGGATGAAACGGCTATTGCTTTTGTCAAGTTTTTGAAAATTGAGTTTGATCAGTCTGCGAAACTTATCAAGTACATTAACCCCAAATCACGTAAAAAATAAACATTCGTATGGTTTGAAGACGAGTTCTGCCATCAAATGATTTAATCGCTCGCATCAAATTAGATAATTTGTAGGGCTTGGTTTTGACTAATATCATGAAGGCATTCGTACAGCCAATCCTGAGGCAAAACCTATGCGGCAATCAATCATAAAAATGGTGACTTTGACCATTGGATCATTTGGTTTGTTGCTTTTGCTTATAGCGCCTCACTTGTGTCATGCCCAAGCGGATTTTCCGAATAAAGTAGTCAAGGTCATATCTCCCTTTCCGGCGGCGGCTTTCACTGACGGCATTGCCCGTGTCTATCTCAAAGAATTGCAAGATCGCTTAGGTCAGCCATTCATATTGGATTACAAACCCGGTGCAAGTACGAACATTGGAGCCTCATTTGTTTCTAGCGCTCCACCTGACGGGTATACCTTGTTTATCTCAACATTGGCTTCGCACGCACTCAACAAATGGTCGTATAAGAACCTTAATTACGATATTGAAAAAATGACCAATGTTGGTATGATGGGTGTGAATGCGTTCTATGTGGTTGTAAAAGCTGATTCACCGTATAAAAATTTACAAGATCTCATTCGAGCAGCGAAGGAAGGCCCCACAGGCTTAACATTTGGAAGTCATGGCAACGGGGGCGCTAATCACTTAATTACAGAGTTGTTTCGTGAACAAACGGGTATTAGCAAACTCTTGCATGTGCCATATAAAGGTGGTGAGTCGCATATTGATTTGATGTCGGGGCGCATTGATTTTATGATTGATGGTGCGGCTATTAATCATGTTAATTCTGGAAAACTACGAGCACTGGCAACTGCATACCCCAAGCGCTGGCCCACGCAACCTCAAATTCCAACAACGACTGAGTTGGGTTATCCAGATGTGACCATCGCAACATTTTTTGGTCTTTCTGCGCCACCGAATACACCTGTTGCTATTCTTGAAAAATTAAATAAAACCATGCGTGAAATTGCAAAAGATCCAGAAGTGGAAAAAAAATTACTTGCAATCAGTGTGATGCCCATCCCCATGACGCGACAAGAAACCGATACATTCATTAAGCAACAGTCAGATAAGTGGCGACCTGTTTTAAAGACTCTTAATATTGCCTTTGAATGATGAGTTATCTATTTCGAATTGCGTTAGTGTTTGGGCTGGTATTGTTTGTCAACGGATCAGTGCATGCACAGTCTAATTATCCGAATCGCCCAGTCAAAGTGGTGGTCCCATTTCCAACAGGTGGATTGGCTGATAGCCTGACGCGTTTGTATACCAAGGAGTTAACAGAAAAGTTTGGACAGCCCTTTGTGCTGGATTACAAACCTGGTGCTGCAACCAATATTGGTGCTAGTTATGTTGCTCAATCCCCGGCAGATGGCTATACACTTTTACTCACTACCATCGCAACCAACGGTTTAAATAAATGGGCTGGACGTCCGCTGGATTTTGATCCATACGGTTTTGCAGAAATTGGTTTGCTTGGCGTCAATACGCTGTATGTGATGGTGCCCATGCAATCGCCCTACAAATCAATCGCCGATTTGGTGAGGGCTGCAAAGGAAAACAGTGCGGGTTTGTCGTATGGCTCTTTTGGCAGCGGTGGTCCTAATCATTTGATCGCTGAAGTATTTCGTCGAAGTGCTGGGATCAGCAAACTGCTGCATGTGCCTTACAAAGGAACCAATGAAGCCGTCATCGATTTGATTGCAGGTCGTATTGATTTCATGATTGACGGATCAACCATTAATTTAGTTGCTTCTGAAAAGTTAAGAGCACTTGCAGTTGTGTTTACGTCACGCTGGCCAACTCAGCCCAATGTGCCGACCATGATTGAATTGGGTTATCCAGATGTAACTATGTCAACTTATTTTGGATTAGCAGCGCCTGCAAATACGCCTCCAGTTATTTTGGAAAAACTCAATGATGCTTTAAAAATCATCGCCAATTCACCAGAAGTGGAGAAGCGTTTATCGGCTCTCAATGTCATGCCTTTGAAGGCGGGTCGTGCAGAAGCGATGCAATTCATGCGTCGTCAATCGGATAAATGGGGGCCCGTGTTGAAGTCCTTGGATATACCCATTCAATAATTTTCTATATATAAATGTTTTTTGAAAGACTGAAATGAGTGCGCTTATGAGTGAAATAAAAAATGTTGAAGCAGGCTATGTTTCTGAGCAAGTATATTTTTACAGCGATGGATTGCGTTTGTCAGGACTTTTTACTAAGGCGCGCGGACCATCTGCAGGATTTAAAAATCCAACCATCGTTTGCCTTCATGGCTATACAGGTAGAAAAGAAATTTATATGCCTGGCTATATTAGAGAATTAACTTTGGCAGGTTTTAATACCCTGGATTTTTATCACCGAGGTTTTGGAGATAGCGGGGGAATTAAGTTAAAAAACAAACCATGGGATCAAGTCGAAGACATCAACAGTGCTGTGATCTATCTCACCCAGAGAGCGGATGTGGACTCAGATCGGATTGGTTTGTATGGCACGAGCTTTGGTGGCACAACAGGCATGATGGCGGCAGCTCATATTCAACAAATTAAATGTGCTGCCTCGGTGGGTTCATCTTCCAATTGTAAGCGCAGTGCACATGACAAAAGAACTTATTCAGATCGACTCGATTGGGAGGAATTGTTAAAAGAGGACAGAATTCGGCGAGTAATGACGGGTACGTCAAAGTTGGTTCCCTATAACGATTTGATTCCATCGGGTAGAGCAGAACTCGATTCCATCGATACGATGTATAAGGTGGCTGAAAAATATCCTGAAGGTTACCCCATAGAAAATTACGATCACTATTACAAATTTTCACCAGAAGAATACGTTCATCTCATTTCCCCAAGACCTGTTTTATTTGTTCATATGGCGAGAGATACGATCGTATCGGTTAATGAAGCTTTGAATTTTTATAAGCATGCTTTGGAGCCAAAAAAATTAACTATCGTTCCAGATGCCAATCATGTGGACGTGTATGAGCCACGAAATCCTAAAGTTTTTAAAGTTGTTGTTGGGCACTTGATTGAATTTTTTAATCTTCATTTGAGGTAATAAACAATGGTTAAAGTCGCATTTATTTTTAAAGCTGCATTCCTCCTATTTCTTTTCCCATTGGCATTGAAGGCTCAAACCGATTATCCCAATAAGCCAATTAAATTTGTAATCCCATTTGCTGCGGGGACTGATCAGATGACGCGACCTTTGTTGCAGAGTCTCTCGGAAAAATTAGGGCAGCCTATCGTTATTGATTATCAGCCTGGTGCTGCAACGAGTATCGGTGCAAGCTATGTCTATCGATCTAATCCGGATGGATACACATTGTTTTTGGGAACCATGGCTTCGCATGTTTTAAATAAATTAATTTATAAAAAATTAAATTACGAGCCTGATGCCTTGTCAGTAGTTGGAATGATCGGCGTTATACCTTCTTATCTTCTTGTACGTGCTGATTCGCCATTAAGGAGTGTTGAAGATTTAATTCATGCAGCTAAAAATTCATCCGGTGGTTTGAGTTATGGCACGCATGCAATTGGCGGCCCAAATCATTTGGTTGGCGAGATATTTCGAATCAAAGCAGGTGTCAAAGAATTTGTACACGTGCCATATAAGGGCTTGCGAGAATCAAGTACTGATTTGCTAACGGGTCGAATTGACTTTATGTGGGATGCGGGTGCAATCACGTTGGCTCAGCAAGGAAAATTAAGAGCTTTAGCGGTTGCCTATCCTGAACGCTGGCCCACATTGCCCAATGTGCCAACCATGGCAGAGGCGGGTTATCCAGATGTCACTATCTCTGGTTTTTATATGATTGCAGCCGCTCCAGCTACACCCAATGCCATTTTAGATAAGTTGAACGATACGCTGCGAAGTGTATTGAATGAGAGCGATATGAAAAAAAGGATACTTGACCTGAATATCCTACCTAGAGCGATGAGTCGTTCAGAAACAACCTCTTTCATGAAAGTTCAATCTGAAAAATGGACGCCAATCATGAAATCACTCACCATTAACCTTGATTAGTCGATGAAAAATTTAAAAGGCAAAGTAGCCGTCGTTACAGGTTCTGCTGCAGGTATTGGACTCGCAATGGCAGAAAGATTTGCCAAAGAGGGTATGAAGGTTGTATTGTCGGATGTCAATGCTTCTATGCTTGATACACAGGTTAAACGATTGCGCTTGAACGGTTTTGACGTTTGTGGCTTCGTCACCGATGTCAGCTCGGCGCATTCTGTTGCTCAGTTGGCCGAACATGTGATTAGTCAATACGGCAAGGTTCATTTGCTTTGCAACAATGCAGGTATTGGAGGGGGTGCTGCTGACGATAAAGCCATGTGGCAAGTCAGTCTTGAAGATTGGAAATGGGTCATGGATATCAATATCTGGGGCGTTATTCATGGCATACGTAGCTTTGTCCCTTTGCTATCTCATGGAGAGGGCGCTCATATCATCAATACTGCTTCCAAGGCGGGATTGATGAGCAGTACCAGTCTTTATAGTACAAGTAAGCATACAGTGATTGCAATCAGTGAAGCGTTACAGGTTCAATTAAAAGTTGCAGGCTTATCAATCGATGTTTCGGTTTTGTGTCCTGGTGCTGTCAATACGCAGTTGCAGAAAAATTCAGAAAAAATTCGACCTGTTTCACAGCCACAACTCAACGCAACGACAACCGATTATCAATTCATTGAAAAATATCGCACAGCGGTGCGTGGAAAAATGGCGGCGGGTAAATCACCGGATGAAATTGCTGAGATGTTGATGCAAGGTTTAGCTAATGGAGACTTTTATATTTTGCCCAGTGTCCTTGAAGATTTATCTATTGACGCTCGATATCAAAATATTCATGAGCGACAAGTGGTTGATTTTCAAAAAACTTACCCTCAGTTTTTTTCTGTTCCAACACCCGCTTGACTATGAAAAATAACTCACACTTTAAAAAGTGTATATCGATTACATGTCAATTTTTAGTATTGCTTTCTTTGAGTTTTTCAAGCTTTTCGCAATCCGATTATCCCAATCGTGCGATTAAGGTGGTTGTTCCATTTGCGCCAGGAAGTGTCCCTGAAAGTGTTTTGAGAATATTTACGCAAGAGATGACAGCACGTTTCGGGCACCCCATTGTGATTGAGCATAAACCAGGGGCAAGTACCAATATAGCCGCGGCTTATGTTGCGAATGCTCCAGCGGACGGCTATACATTGCTCTTAACTAATTTGGCCTCAAACATATTAAATAAATCAACTTATAAAAAATTAGCCTACGAACCGGATGCTTTCATGCAAATTGGATTAATGGCTGTTACAGGGTTTTATGTGGTGGTTAGAGCAGACTCACCTTACCAGAGTATGAATGATTTAATTCAAGCAGCCCAAAATAGTCCCGTGAGTTTTAAGTATGGATCGCTGGGTAGCGGTGGTGCCAGTCACTTGGTCACCGAATTATTTCGATCAAAAACAGGCATCAAGGAGCTTTTGCATGTTCCCTACAAAAGTGGCGCTGCATTGGATTTAATTGCAGGTCGATTGGACTTTATGATTGATGCGTCTGTGATTAATCAGGTTAAGTCAGGACAGCTTAAAGCGCTTGCTGTTGCATCTAGCAAGAGATGGCCAACCTTACCTGATTTACCAACGACAACTGAGTTGGGTTACCCCGATGTCACGATGTCGGCCATTATTGGTTTATCTGCTCCAGCAAAAACACCCGCAGGTATTTTAGATAAATTAAATCAAACCATGATTGATGTCGGCAAAAATCCTGAAAACATCAAACGAATTCTTGCAATGCATGCAATGCCAGTATCCATGACGCGTGCAGAAACACAAGACTACATCAAGCAACAATCAGAAAAATGGAAGCCTGTTATTCAATCACTTCAAATTTCATTTGAAGATTAAATATTTAACAGTTGCTGATATCGAGCGAAATGTTATCGCCAACAGGTTGGCTTCCAGTAGGTGTGCGCAAATGTCCTGTCATGACATAAAGTCGACCGTTGATACAACCGCCTGATCCGCCTAATCGCGCTTGCGGTAATTCTGCAACAACTGTCCATTTGTCAATCTGGGCATCATATTTTTCAATCATTTTTATTGCGTCGCCGCCGGATACATAAATTGCACCATTGTGTATGCAAGAAAGCATACCACCGTGAGCTGCTAACATTTTTGATTTGGGCCACCATGTATCGTCAGTGGGATCGTATTCTTCTACTAAATCAATTTTATTGGTGAATGTGAATGCATTGCTTGAACCAACACGACCACCCATTGCATAGAGTTTGCCGTTGAGAGCTTCAAGTACATGATGATTTCTAGCTGTCAACATCGGTGCGCAAGTTGTGTAGCTGTTGGTGATTGGGTTGTACGCCAGTAATTCATTTGTGCTGGTGTGCGGTGCTAGGGGTTTTGCTTCAGATTCATTTTTCCTACGACATGCATAAGAACCACCGGCGATATAAATTTCCCCATTTAATGTGGTTGCTGAAGCGGCGCCTCTTGCAAAGGGAAGTGGTGCTATTTCAGTCCAAGAATCTTTCGTTGGAGAGTACTTCATTGCATTTGCAACGGGTAACCAGTCGTCAGGGCCCGTATTGGGTGTTCTGTACCCGCCGAAACAATACAAGTCTCCGTTGTATTCTGTAACAGCCATGTGATGCATCACATCGGGCACATTGACTTTGCGAGTCCACTGGTCAGTGGCGGGGTTGAATTCATACACCATGCGATTGGGAATCCAACCCGATTTTGCACCCCACGCATTACTAATTCCGCCAATTAAATAAATTTTATTGTTGCATTCGACGCCTTCTAACTCCCATGTAGGCTCAGGAAATGGCGTGTGAGTTTTCCAGTCATATGATGTTGCTGTTGTGTTCATTTGTAAACTTTGAGATAGTGGTTAGGTGGCGTTGCGAAGATTTTCATTGAAAAAATCAATGATGTGATTCGCTGTTATTTTGAAAACTTCAGGGTTTCTTGGCTCGTAAACATCGACATGGTTGGCATTGGGAACAATGATGAGTTTTTTAGGCTCTTTTGCGTTGGCATAAAAGTGCTTTGCTTCAGTTACTGCAACCATGGTGTCTTTTTCCATATGTAAAAAAAGAACAGGTCTTGGTGATATTCGATCTACATATTGTTCTGGAGAAAACTTAACGGTGTGATCAAAGTTCTCTATGGGGTATCCTTCGGGATATTTTTCTTGAACCTTGTACATGGTTGAAATCGAGTCGCGTTCAGCTCGACCTGAAGGCGCAAGATCTCCGTAGGGAATGCGTCGCGATTGTCCAGTCATGACGCGCTCGATTCGGTCCACCTTCATTAGCTCTTCCCAATCGAGCCTATCGGAGTAGGTTCTACGGTCATAAGAACTTCTTAAGCAATCCGCTGATGAGCCTACAGAAACTGCACAACGAATTGTTTCATCAAATGCTGTCGCCATCATGCCGGTGGTGCCGCCAAAACTAGTTCCATAAAGACCAATGCGTTGAGGGTCTACATCAGCTCTTTGTGTAAGGTAAATCACTGCGCTATGAATGTCAGTGACTTGATCCCATGGCTTACAACGCAATTTAACGCCTTCGCTGTCACCAAATCCGCGATGGAAAAACTCCAAAGCGTTATAGCCTGCTGCTGAGAGCTCGCGTATATAGCCAGGCATATAAACTTCTTTGCGACCCGTATATCCATGAATGCAAACAACTGTTGGGTTGCGGCTGCCTGGTTTGGGACCTACGGCTGGGGTAAAGTGGCCTGCAATTTTGAGACCGTCGGCATAAAAATGAACGGCTTCTTTTATGGTGGAATTTGTACTCATGGTCAGGATCCAAGGTGTTGGTAAAACCAATAGATCCTAATCAAGTCACAGCACGAGTACCAATTATTTGAAATAATTTTAAGGATTAAAAATTTTGATGTGTGAATGAAGAGAATGCGCTATATCAAGTTCCCTAATGTTGATCATTAGTGATGATAATTGGCTAATGAGAGAGCTTTTTTTTAGGATAGGCACTTTTATCCAAATCCATAACTGATGTGACCGCTTATACCTCCAGTCTTCCCCTATCGGGTATTCGAGTGCTTGATTTATCCCGCGTTTTTGCGGGTCCTTGGTGCGGGATGGTTTTGGGTGATTTTGGGGCTGAGGTGATCAAGATCGAGCATCCCATGCGAGGTGACGATACGCGCGATTGGAGCATTAGAGTTGGAAACACCGAGACTGCATACTACAACAGCGTCAATCGCAATAAACGATCAGTTACGGTTGATTTGCAAAAGCCTGAAGGTCAGAGGATCGTTTGTGATTTGGTTAAGCAATGTGACGTCTTGATTCATAACTTTAAGTTTGGTGGATTGGATAAATTGGGTTTGGGATATGAATCTATCAAGAGCATTAAATCAGACATCATCTATTGTTCAATTTCAGGATACGACAGAACAGGATCAGAAGCAGCAAGACCCGGGTATGACTTGGTGGTGCAAGGTGAGGCGGGATTGATGGGGCTCAATGGTGAGGCATCTCAACCACCCCTCAAATTTGGTATTGCTGTTGTCGATATGTTCACAGGCATGTACAGTGCGCAAGCAATTTTGGCCGCTTTGTTTGAAAGAAATCGCACCAAGCAGGGGCGCCATATTGAAATGGCCTTGTTTGACTGCGGCATCATGATTACATCCTATTGCGGTCTAGAAGCTTTAGTTATGGATGAAGACCCGCCTCGGTACGGCAACGCACATCCGTCTATTGTTCCTTATGGTGTTTTCGAAACGGCCGATAGCCCAGTCGTGATTACGGTAGGTAATAACGCACAATTTGAACGTTTTTGCAGAGAAGTCATTGACAGAAAAGATTTGGCAGACGATCAGCGTTTTAAAACAAATTTAGATCGAAAAATAAATAGAGATGTTTTGGTTCCTGAAATATTGCAAGAACTTAAAAAAAGAAAACGTGAACTGCTGATGAATAAATTAACCAAAGCAGGTATTCCATGTGGAGAGGTATTGGGTTTGTTAGAGGCTTTAAGGAGTGAGCGTGTGAAAGCGGGGGGCTTGGTGAGCCAACAGCCACATCCAATTGAAGGGTCTACGCCTATTCTTGCACCACCCTATCGCTTTGATGGTCAGAGGCTACCCGTCAGAATGTCTGCGCCAGTTTTAGGCGAGGGTACGAACGCTATCTTGTCTGACATGTTGGGGCTTGATAAGAAAAAATTAACTGAATTAAAAGATAAAGGCGTGATTTAAATTGCAACAACTAGATACGGTTAAATCATGGATTTAAGTTACTCGCCAGAAGAAATGACATTTCGCGAAGAGGTTCAACTCTGGCTCAAAAGTAATGTGCCAGAACATATTCGTCAAAAAGTGATTCGCTATCAAGCGTTGACCAGAGATGATTACAACTCTTGGCATGGAATCTTGGCAGATAAGGGATGGTCGGTGCCGCACTGGCCCGTGGAGTGGGGCGGTACGGGTTGGAATGTTACACAACGGTATATTTTTGATGAGGAGTTTGGTGCGGCAGCCGCGCCTGCTTTACCGCCTTTGGGACCTCATATGTGTGCATCAGTTTTGATGAAGTTTGGAACTGATGTGCAAAAGAAAAAATTTTTACCTCGCATTAGAACGGGTGAGGATTTTTGGATACAAGGTTATTCAGAACCCAGCGCGGGATCGGACTTGGCTGCCATACAAACAAAAGCAGAGCGAATTGCCGATCATTATGTGGTGAATGGACAAAAGATTTGGACAACATTGGGTCAGTTTGGCGACTGGATTTTTTGTTTGGTTCGTACCAATTTTAAAGTTGAAAAAAAGCAAGACGGCATTAGCTTTTTATTGATCGACATGAAAACACCTGGCATCACAGTGCGTCCGATTATTTTAATGGACGGCGGTCATGAAGTAAATGAAGTATTTTTCAAAGACGTGATTGTTCATAAAGAAAATTTAGTATTTGAAGAGGATAAAGGATGGACGGTTGCGAAATATTTGTTGGGGCACGAACGAATGAACAGTGCGCGTGTTGGAATTTCAAGAAGAGAGCTCAAGGCACTCAAAAATTTGGCAGCCACACAAATAAAGAATAATAGACCTTTGATAGAAGATACACGTTTTCGCGATCGATTAGCGCGTATTGAGATTGAATTAACTGCATTGGAGATCACTGCTATGCGATTTTTAGATCGCATGCGGCAGACAGGACAACCACCGGGCGCAGATGTGTCGATGCTGAAAATTAAAGGCACAGAAATACAGCAACAAATTACTGAATTGATGATGCAATCGATTGGCCTCAAAGCATTGCCTCGCCATTCATTAGGGCATCACAATTGGGATGACTGGGCGGCAGAAATTGCGCCTAGGTATTTTAATTTTAGAAAGACGAGTATTTATGCTGGATCAAATGAGATTCAACGCAATATTATTGCAAAAATGACTCTGGGTTTATGATGGGAATCAATCATGAATTTTGAATACACCAGTGAACAACAGTTAATTGCAGAATCTGTTCGAAAATATTTAGAAAAAAATTACGATTTTGAATTGCGACAAAAACGAGTGCAAAAACCGATGGATATCGATCGGCATACATGGACTCAATTTGCAGATATGGGTTTATTGGGGTTGGGCGTAGCCCCACTTTTTGGGGGGCTAGGCGGTGGTGCCAATGATTGGATGCCTGTGATGGAGGTGATGGGCGAATCTCTTGTTCTAGAGGCTTTGATTGATCATGTGGGTTTTGCAACTCGATTGTTAGCTCGAAGCGCATTAGCCTATCACCGCAATGAATTGTTGCCACGTTTGATGGATGGTTCATTGGTAGCAACGTTTGCTTATTTGGAACCCGAGCAACGCATTGCAAGTCATCAACTGGAAACGACTGCCGTTGCGCACGATTTGGGTTGGAAGCTGAATGGTAAAAAAACAGGCGTTATGGGTCTTCCTCAAGCAACAGCATTTTTAATAGCGGCTCAACTTCATTCGGGTGTCGGTTTGTTTTGGGTTGATGCTTCCAGCGCCGGTATTCATATCGATATGTATCAGACTTACGACGGGCGAGTTGCTGCGGACGTCAGTTTAAAAGATGTGGTTCTTGATCATCGCGCATATGTCAATTTAGGTGAAGATTGTTGGCCTTGGATTGAAGAGGCAATTGATTATTCTTCCGCTTTATTGTGTGCTGACGCATTAGGAGCTATGAAGTGCGCCAATGACCTGACTGTTCAGTATGTGAAAGAAAGAAAACAATTTGGCGTAACAATCGGTAGTTTTCAAGCGCTTCAACATCGGATGGTCGATTTATTAATGGCGTATGAGCAATCAAAGTCAATGACCATATTGGCGGTTTGTAGTATCGATGAATATGCAAATAGCTTGCAACAAGCTGATATGGATAAAAGAAAAACACGTATTTCTGCTGCGATGGTTTGTTTAATCAATGCATCTCGCTTAATTAGTCAAGAATGCGTTCAATTACATGGTGCAATGGGAATGTCTGATGAGATGAAAATTTCTCACATATTTAGACGTTTAACTGCTTTTTCTCAAATGCATGGAGATATAGATGAGCACTTGGATCGATATACCCAGTTGATGTATCGCGATTCATTCACTTCATAGGAGTTCGCGTGCCAAGTATTCAATCACTTTTATCAAACCTGCGCTTGCCTGTTATTTGCTCGCCTATGTTTATTATCAGTAATCCACCTTTAGTCATTGAGCAGTGTAAAGCCGGCGTGGTCGGATCCATGCCAGCACTCAATGCAAGACCGCAAGAGCAACTCAAAGCTTGGCTTGAAGAAATCACACAAACCTTGGCCGCACATGATCGTGATTATCCAGATCAACCAGCTGCACCGTTTGCAATCAATCAAATTGTTCACAAAAGTAATGATCGATTGGCAGACGATATGGAGATGATTATGCATTTCAAAGTCCCATTGGTGATTACTTCCCTGGGGGCTCGTGAAGATATAAATGAAGCTGTTCATGCCTATGGTGGTCGGGTCATGCATGATGTCATCAACAACACATTTGCAAAAAAAGCAATTGATAAAGGTGCAGACGGTTTGATTGCAGTGGCTGCGGGTGCAGGCGGTCATGCAGGGGTTAAAAGTCCATTTGCACTCATGCAGGAACTTCGGCAGTGGTTTGATGGCCCCATTGCGCTGAGCGGCTCCATTGCGCATGGCAATTCAATACTGGCCGCACAAGCATTGGGTGCTGATTTTGCATATATAGGATCTGCCTTTATCGCAACCCAAGAAGCTCGTTCCAGTGATGCCTATAAGCAGGCAATAGTTGATGGAACATCGGATGATGTAGTCTATTCCAATTTATTTACAGGTGTCTATGGCAACTATTTGAAAACCAGTATTCGCAATGCTGGATTAGATCCGGAAAATTTACCTGTGAACGATGAAAAAATAATGAATTTTTCCGCAGGACAAGCCGGCAAATCAAAGGTTTGGAAAGATATTTGGGGTAGTGGTCAAGGCATCGGAGCTGTTGATCAAGTTTTAAGCACGAAACAGTTGGTGAATCGATTGAATCGTGAATATGTGGCAGCCCGAGATCGACTGGGTTTTTAATCAAACGAAATATTCAGCGATTTAAGTATAGGCCCCCATTTTTCAGACTGTTGTTTGATGAAATCAGTCGTCTCTTGGCGAGTCGCTGCCATTGGCATGATATTGGTACTCAGTAATGCTTTTTCTATATCAGGATTGCGAGCAACGTCACGCATCACAGCATTTAATTTTTCTAAGATAGACGCTGGTGTATTGGGTGGTGCGCATAATCCAAAAAATGCAGAAAGAGTTACTTGCGGATAGCCTTGTTCAGCCATGGTTGGAATATTGGGCTGTGTGGGCCAGCGCCTGGGATAAGTCACAGCAATTGCTCTGAGTTTTCCGCTTTGAACCAGGTTAATGGCGGCACCATCAATCATGAAGTCTATACGCCCAGCCATCAAATCAACATGCGACTCGGGTCCTTTGTAGGGCACATGTACCAATTGTTGAATACCCGATTGAGACCTAAACAATTCGGTGATCATGTGATTGGGTCCGCCTGCACCATGAGTGCCATAGCTAAGGCCTTGTGGATTTGCTTTAGCGGCACGGATCAAATCTTCAACGGATTTAAAAGGTGATTCAGGTCGCACAACCACAAAAGAAGTGACAACTCCCATGATTCCGACATTTGAAAAAGCATCGGGATCAAAGGCTAATTTTTTGTAAGTCCATTTATTAAGCGCATTGGATGCCATCGTAGACACAAACAAGGTGTAACCATCGCTGGGTGAATTAAAAACGGCAGCAGCACCAATATTCGTAGCAGCCCCGGGTTTAAAGTCAAGAACAAAAGGTTGCCCTAGTTTGTTTGATAACTCTTTTGCAAATAAGCGAGTCAGGCCATCGCTCATGCCACCCGCACCAAAAGGTACAACAATTTTGACTGGACGATTCGGATAGTCTGATTGTGCAGTTGAGTAGCTTGAGTAAATGAGAGCGCTTAAAAAAATCGTCAGTATGCGCCAAGGTCGTTTTTGTTGATTAAAAATATCAGACAAGGCCAGCATAGGAATCCTTATGTATTTAAAGACTATAAGAGCCATGCTAGGGCGCCTAAGGCGCATTCACAAATTATTTAAACTTATTAATGCCATCAAATGTATTGATAGCTTAACCACGTTTCTCAAGAAGCCCGCCATCCACGGGCAATAAAACCCCCGTGATGTACGCCGCCTCGTCTGACGCCAAAAATACTGCGGCATTGGCTACGTCCCAAGCTGAGCCCATGCGTCCCATGGGGACTAACGCATTGCGTTCGTTACGAATG
>RFYV01000261.1 GCA_009921265.1 Betaproteobacteria bacterium
GAAGCACGAGTTGCATTGAACTACTCGGCGCATTTTCGGCGACACCAAATCCCACTCTTGCGGCAAGTTGACGCAACTCCGCTTCACCACATGCGAATGGATGATTCAGAATCACTTCTGATTTGGAATCATCGACAGCTTCAACATTTTTCTTGCCGTTGTTGGCCTGCGCCGACTTCAGAAAGAGAGCGCTTGACTCTGCCCAAAGGTGGAGTTGATCACTGTGCCAATTTGCGTGCAGTACAAACATCAGGGATACGGATTCTTTTTAAAAGTGAGCCGAACAAGAATGATTGCGCTGGGACTCGAACCCAGAACATGCTGGTTAAAAGCCGGCTGCTCTACCAATTGAGCTACGCAATCTCGAACGAAGAATGGTACAGAGATCTGCCTTTCGGTTTTTTAGGTTTTTTTGGAAATATTCTAGGACTTTCCTAAAGTCCGAGAATAGACTCCTCCGATTATTAGTTATAGATCTTTTAGAATTCCGACAAAGAAGGTCCAAAAACTTCTGTATTTGGGTTTGCACAACCTGTGTTTGTATCGGACTGTGTTTCAAGACCAGTTTCAATTGAGCCGGAAGACGTTTCTGAAGGCGATTGAAATTTAATTTCATAAGGAGTGACTGACATGCACGTAAATATTCCAATCGTTGATCGTTTCGTTGCCTACCTAGCGGATGAAAGGCACTTCAGCCCATACACCGGGCGTTGTTACGCCATGGATTTAAGTCAGTACACCGATTTCTTGGCCGCCCATGCTAAATTTTCTGTGGACATGGGCGCGGAGAAGACCGCGCTTGAATCACGCAAGGCAGATGCGAAAGGTCGCAACGCCACAAGCCGCATGTTGGCGTGCGATGTGGAAATCTTGCGTGCATTCCTGGCGGACTTGAGTGAAAAGAAATATTCCTTGGCGACCATGGCGCGCAAAATTGCGACGCTGCGATCATTTCATAAGTGGATGGAGAAAACTGGTTTGACGACCAGTAATCCCATGACCATGATTCGTTCACCAAAGCAACCCAAGCGTTTGCCCAAGGCGATCACTGTTGATCAAATTGAGCGGTTGCTTGCCGC
>RFYV01000262.1 GCA_009921265.1 Betaproteobacteria bacterium
AATTTATAACAATCTTGCAACGCGTTTATGCAAGCAAAGACGTTTCGGGGCACGTTTAAAATCATGGCTGAAGAAAATCCAACACCAATCGTGCTTGCGATAGATGACACGGAACTTGTCCACCGCTTGTTAAAAATATATCTGCAAGGGGAAAATCTAGAGCTTCACAGCGCCACGAGTTGCGAGGAGGGATTCAACAAGATCATTGTGTTGAATCCAGATCTTATTTTGCTGGACATCATTATGGACGACACAGATGGTTTTGAGTTTCTAAAAAAATTAAAACAAGACCCGCGCACGAAAAATATTTCCGTGATATTGATCAGCGGCCTCAGCGAGTCAGTGGATCGCGAAAAAGGATTTGATATAGGCGCTTTTGATTTTATCGCTAAACCATTTAATCAACTTGAGTTGAAAGCCAGAGTTCGTAAGGCGCTTCGAATGAAAATGTTGGAACATAAAAACCAGCGCGATGAACGTACTGGGCTTTGGAATCAAAGCTATTTCAAGCAGCGAATGATTCAAGAGATTTCAGAAGCAAGGCGATACTCGCGCCCACTTTCACTTGTGGTGTGCGATATCGATCGGTTTAAAAAGCTGAATGATAAGTTTGGACACCAGTTTGGTAACCACGTTCTTAAGAAGATTGCGCAAACACTTTCGGGTGGAAGAACAAGCGACATTGCTTGTCGTGATGGTGGAGATGAGTTTGTTTTAATTTTGCCTTCAACAAATATCCAACAGGGATACGAAGTCGTGGAACGAATTCGTATAGCGATTGAGTCAATCACTTGGCCAGGCAAAACGAATTTAGTTGTTACGGCGAGTTTTGGAATATGCGACATCGCAAATGTTGGGGAAGAAGCAACACCAGAAGCCATGTTTAAATTCGCGGATTCCGCCCTTTATAAAGCAAAACAAAATGGGCGCAACAGTGTTCAGCCTTCGTCGTAAGCCTTCAATATTTTCATGCAGGCAAGGCCGTTTTGGGGGACACTTACATCATGGTTGATGAAAACCCAACACCAACAGTGCTTGCGATAGATGATTCAGAACTTATTCA
>RFYV01000263.1 GCA_009921265.1 Betaproteobacteria bacterium
GCGGCCAAGTCATTAACAGTAAAGGACGAACTAACTTTCGAATTAAAATTCAATCAAGTTTTTGGACCAGTGTTAGAGACACTGGCGAACCCCATTTTGCCGACATTTGTACTTCGAGCGAAAGATGTAGCGGGCGACGCCTTCCAGCAACAGAATTGGGATAAAGTGGTCGGATCAGGACCATTTACTTTCGATAAGAATGACTGGGTTCCTGGCTCAAAGGTCATATATCGTAAATTCAAGGATTACATACCGAGAGCAGAGCCTGCCTCTGGCTGGGCCGGCGGAAAAGTGGTCAATGTAGATGCCGTCGAGTGGGTGATACTGTCAGATCAGGCTACCGCCGTGCAAGCTTTGATGAGGGGTGAGATTGATGTAATTGAGCAAGCGCAACACGATTTATTGCCACTCGCGGCGCGTGATCCCAACGTTGTTATAACTGTAATGGACCCAATGGGTTGGCAGGGTTTAGTACGACCTAATTCATTGCATCCACCTTTTGACAAGCCGCAAGGCAGGCAGGCCTTAGCTATGCTTGTTGATCAAAAATCTTATCTCATGGCAATGATTGGTGATGAAAAATATGCAAAACCATGCCTTGCGATATTGATTTGTGGCTCTCCTTATGAGACTGATGCCGGGACGAGCCCTTTCAAGAACCGCGATGTAGCCAGAGCCAAAGAGCTGCTTAAGGAAGCCGGTTACAAAGGGGAGCCGGTCGTCTTGATGGCGCCGACGGATAATCCTTTGCTAAATGCGATTGGCATTGTTACCGCCCAAAACATGCGTGATGCGGGAATTAATGTAGATCTACACCTCATAGATTGGGGCACACTGTCCACACGTCAACAACGCAAAGATAAGCCAGGGCCAGGATCCCCGGGTTGGAACCTTTATGTAACCGCGGCTCCAGGTCTGCTATTCTTCAACCCGCTGACAAACTTCGCGTTAGCGACCCCTTGCGATGGCAAGAATTGGAATGGATGGGCGTGCGATGAAGAGCTGGAAAAGCGCCGTGTTTCCTTCGGTTCCGCCAGCGACCCTGCAGCGC
>RFYV01000264.1 GCA_009921265.1 Betaproteobacteria bacterium
TAAAATGGACTCGCGTTTAATTTTCAAGTCCCCCAAATTTGGATGTTTGATTTCAACCACACCGTTGGCGTCGCTGATAAGCGTGCCGCGGATAACGTCGCCAGATTGCAGCGTAATGACAACTTCATCGGCTAGAAGCGGGGATGACAAAGCCGCGCATAGCGTTATGAAACAAACCAAAGTGTGGTTGAGAATGTTGCGCATGTTTTTCCTTTTGTGGCAGTGGTGAATGAGTCACGGAAGTGTGCTAGTGCATGTGCACCGAGGTGCGTTGTAGTTCTTTAAAGAAGATAGCGACACTTTATAAACCCGTGTTGCGCGGATTGGTATCGATTACATTTTTTTCTGCCGGCCCGATCAATGTGTGTGAACGTGAGGTCGACTGAAATTAAAATTCCAATTTCAAGCCCGCGTATCCACGAAAATCGTTGCCGTTGGAATTGCTGGCAGGTTGGCTTTGATAATCATTTCGCAGTCCTGTGATTAAACTCAATCCGCTGAAAATATCCAATTTCATGCTCCACTCAAATCGGGTTTGCACAAAATAATTTTCAAAATTGGAGAGGTCGGGGGCGATATAAGTAGACAGCGATAATTTTTGACGCTCGCTGATTTGCCACCCTACGGCAAGTTCCGCATAGCCACTTGGTTGAGTGGTGTCGACGCCACCGAATTCATGTGTGGCGCCCACTCCAAGTTTTCCTGTGAGCAATAAAAAATTTGGGTCGTCAAAAAAACGATATCCCATTCCGCCCCACGCTTGAAGCCTATTTTCCCAACCTTGATTCGCGTCATATTGGTATTGACCTTTTGCAAACCACAACCATGGAGTTGGATTGAGGAAGCGGTCGTACGTGATATTGGTGAGCAAGTTGTTGTCGGTGACATTGCCAATGCCCGAGCCACTTGATGAGAGCGTTCGCAGGTAGTACTCGGCGTAGGCCTTGAATCGGTCGTTGTCTGTTTCGTGCACGGCTTGCGCCGCGGTTCGTAAATCCAATTGCGTATTGTCGGCGGAGACAAATGTGGCGTTCAATTCAACTTGGCCT
>RFYV01000265.1 GCA_009921265.1 Betaproteobacteria bacterium
AGCCGTGGCTGGCCAGGCTCCCCCAAGAGGATTTTTGCCAAGTACTGGGTCTGCCCCCCCACCTCAAGTACGAGTGCGACGGCGGCCCTGGAGTCGAGTCCTGCATCAACGTGCTGAGCAAAAGCCAAAACTCGGTGGCAGACGTGCAGACCTTCTTGCTCTGCCAACTGGCCTTTTGGCTGATGGGCGCCATCGACGGGCACGCAAAAAACTTCTCAATCCGCCTACACCCCAGCGACAGGTACGAGCTCACCCCACTGTATGACGTGCTGTCGATCTGGCCCGTGATCGGTAAACGCCCTGACCAGTTGGACCCGATTAGGGCCAAGATGGCCATGGCCATGCGCGGGCTCAACAAGCACTACCATATGCACGAGATCCAAACGAGGCACTGGCAACTCTTAGCCAAGAGACACGGGGGCGAGCCCACGTGGCAAAATTTTTTAGGCCTGCTCCAAAAAACCGACTCCGCCATCGCCCGCGTCAATGAGCAGCTGCCCCAAACGTTTCCGATGCCGGTGGCAGATAAAATTTTTAAAGGGGTACTGCGCCAGAAGGGGAATTTTTTAAGGGGCCTGTAAAAGAGATACGTCTAAGCACTCAGCTATAACTAATTCGTTCAATAATAAACTCACAAGATGAAACTTAGTCGCCTAATCAACCCAATAACCCTTGCATCGCTTGGCCTGCTATTTCTCGGGATTCCTGTTTCTCGCGCACTCGCAAGTGTCGGGATGGGATTGGTTTTATTCACTTGGCTCGTATCGGGTGATTACAAAGGCAAGTGGCAACGCATTCGCGAAAATCCACTCAGCCTTCCCGTATTTTTATTGTGGTTACTTACGTTTGTAGCAAGCCTTTGGAGCGTAGGAGACTGGACAACGATTGAAAAACAATTTTTTATCTATGTGCGGTTACTATGGTTTTTCCTCATCCTAAGCTTGATTCAAAGCCAGCAGCACAAAAAGTGGGCGTGGTGGGCTTTTTGTGCAGGCTGCGCCATAAATGTTGTGATGGGTTTGGTAAATACGTATATG
>RFYV01000266.1 GCA_009921265.1 Betaproteobacteria bacterium
AGACATGAGAAAAAACAATCGTCGTGAACTGTTACTGGGAGGTGCTGCGATCGCTGCTTCTGCAGGATTGCCATCACTGGCTTTGGCGCAGAACCCCAAGGAAGTCAAAATTGCAGTGTGTGTGCCTTTGTCGGGTGCATGGGCTCGCAGTGGTGAGTTGCATCTCAAAGGCGCGCAATTGGCCGTTGAAGATATCAATGCAGCTGGGGGCATCAAAGCCTTGGGTGGTGCCAAGGTGAAATTGATTGTGGTCGATGCAGGCGACTCAACAGAAAAATCCAAAAATGCTGCACAACGCATGTTGTCGCAAGATCCCGATTTGGTCGGTGGCACGGGTGCATTTAATGGCAATTACGGAAATCACTGAGCGAGCAGAAGTGCCTTGGCTCACATTGTCCTACTCGGATCAAATCACTGCGCGTGGTTACAAGTATGTTTTTCAAACGTCTCCCATCGCGAGCAAACAATCGGTTGAAGCGATACCTACGATGATGGAGTTGGCCAAAGTTTCTGGCTCACCACCCATTAAAACCATCGCCATTGTGATGGATAACACGGCTTCACCCGTTGCTTTCACCAAGCCCCTGCGCGAAGGTGGACTCGATAAGCTCGGAATTAAATTGGTCGTCGATGAAATTTATACACCACCGATGTCAGACGCTACATCGATTGTGCAAAAAGTTCGCAACGCCAGACCCGACATGTTGCTGCTTATCACCACCAACATTCCAGATACCAAATTGATTTTGGAAAAAATGAATGAAATGGGTATTGGTCGTGGCCGCATTCCAATTTTGGGTAACGGTGGACATTTGGGTTTGCCAGAGCTCTTAAATGTGACAGGCAAAGAGCAACTCGAAGGCTTGATGGTTGCAATGGCCAACTGGAGTGGCAAGGGTCACGACAAATTGGTTGCAGACTTTAAAGCAAAACACAAAGAACCATGGATGCCGCAAGACAGTATTTCAACCTATGGCGACATTTGGATTTTCAAAGAAGCGATGGAAAAAGCAGGTTCTGCTGATCCCAAAAAA
>RFYV01000267.1 GCA_009921265.1 Betaproteobacteria bacterium
ATCGAAATCAGTTGCCCAGTTAGTTGCGGGTCCGTATACAGATGTCATGTTTCTATTCCTCTATTGTTATTGCGAATTCAGGACAGTTGGCAACGGCCAATCGGGCTTTTTCTTCCAGTGCGACTGAAACAACACCATCGTTTAATTCGGTTGCCTGCCCGTAGTCATCAACATCAAATATTTCGGGCGCTAATGCATAACAACGGTTATGTCCTTGGCATTTTTTGGAATCAACATGTACTTGCATAACTTCATCGTATGCACATCGTGCAAGACTTGGATAGATGAGTGCGAAAGATTTTTTATTACTGCTTCCTCCGACAGAAGGTAAAGCATTGGATGGCAAACCAAACATTAGGTGGTCCTACGACAGTGGAATTTTTGGTGACACACTTGCAACGCAACGTGCGCTTGTAGTTGCGCAATTACGAAAAGAAAAAGGTGGTGCACAAAAACTTCTCGGTGTAAGTGGGGCGCACCTAACACGCGCACAATCTTGCAACATGCAACTAATTAATGCACCGTGTCTTCCTGCGTGGCAGCGATACACCGGAGTCGTTTGGGATCACTTAGACCTCGCATCTCTCACCGCAGCACAGCGCAACGCATTTATAAAACGCATCATTGTTCCGTCTGGATTACTTGGTCTCGTGCGAGCTGACGACCAAATCCCCGACTATCGATTGAAAATGGGTGCGCGCCTCGAACCATTTGGCACTATGTCGAAATTCTGGAATGAAGCAATCACAGATGCACTAGTTGCGACGGTAAAAAAGAAGGCGGTAATCGACCTATTGCCGAATGAGCACAGAGCTGCCATCAATTGGGATCTGCTCACCAATGTTGTCCGCGTTGACCTTGTGTCGCATTCAGGGGCTGTGGTGGGTGGCCACAATGCCAAGGCAGCAAAGGGATTACTGGCCCGACACCTTCTGGTATCAGCCAATACTGATGTGCGACGTACCGTTGCCTCATTCAAACATCCCGAGTATTCAGCCAAGGTAACGACATGACAGATC
>RFYV01000028.1 GCA_009921265.1 Betaproteobacteria bacterium
CTGGGATCTGAATTAGGGCAGGAATTAGAAAAGGAATGGCTTTTATTGGACAGTCCTCCATCTTTTAAAGTATCGACCAAGGAGGGAAGGACTCGTTATCTACAGTCTCTCATTTTTTCAACTCCATCTAGTCATATTCTGGGACTTCCAAGCTTGGTTAAAAAAGAGCTCAAAGCTCTTGCTACTTAAATTGAGCCTGCCGTCTTTCAATCACTTCGCCCAGGAGTAATAAGAAAGAGTCTTTTTGAATTAGACGCGGCAAAACATCCTTATTGAAATTAGAATTGCCCACAACAGATAACCCTAAGGAGACTGCCGTGAGTTTTGTCACCACCGAAAATATCACCCAACAAGTGTTGGATGTTTTTGCAAAAACACCCGAACCCCGCCTGCGAGAAATCACCATGGCATTGGCCAAACATTTTCATGCCTTCATTCGTGAAATCGAACCCACCGATGAAGAATTTGAAAAGGCCTGCGAGTTTGTCGTGGGCTTGGGTAAAGCCACCAGCGAAGCCAAGAACGAAGCCATCTTGGCTTCCGATATTTTAGGCGCATCCACACTCATCACCTTAATCAACGATCAAAAGCGCGCAGTCAAGTCTGGCAAATATAAAACTGAAGCGGCACTATTGGGTCCGTTTTGGCGCGCCAATGTACCCGAATATCCATTAGGCGCCAATATTGCACGTGGCGAAGAAGGCAAAGATGAAAATCAATTGCTCAAAGTCACTGGCACTGTACGCGATTCACAAGGCCATCCGATTGCAAATGCAACGGTTGATGTATGGCATTCATCGCCCGTTGGTTTGTATGAAAACCAAGACGAACACCAACCCGATATGAATTTGCGTGGCCAATTTAAAACAGACGCGCAAGGCAACTACCACTTCAAATCGGTTCGACCTGCAGGATACCCCGTACCCACCGATGGACCTTGCGGCGATTTATTGCGTGCACAAGATCGTCATCCTTTTCGTCCCGCACATTTGCATTACATGGTGTCCAAGCCTGGTTATCAAGTGTTGATCACACAAGTGTTTGCCGATGATGACGAACGTTTGCACTCCGATGTTACTTTTTCGGTGGTGGAGAGTTTGGTTGGACAATTTAGAAAAACAAAAGTAGCTGGTGATAAAGGCTATGTTGTGCACTACGACATGGTTTTGCAAGAAGGCGAAATGGTTTTTCCAACACCACCGATTCCATAAATCATGTCTTTTCAAGCTTTGACTCGATTAGACGGCCGCGTCGCCGTCATCACCGGTGGCAAAGGCGCCATCGGAATGGCTACTGCCAAACGCTTGGCACTTTTGGGCGCGCGTATTGTGTCACTCGATAGACGCGACACACCAGCGGTTCAACAATTGCTCGACGCATTGCCCGCTGCTCAATCGGGCAAACATATGGCGATTGCGGCGTCCATCACGGACACAGCTTCCTTAAAAAATGCAGCTCAAGAAATTGAACAGCAGATGAAGCGTTGCGACATCTTGATCAACAGCGCAGGCTTTACCAAAGCCGTCGCACATGATGATTTAGAAGCACTCAGCGATGAATTGTTTGATGACATCTTAAAAACAAATTTACGCGGCGTTTTTTCAACCATTCGTGCGTTCACACCTTTACTCAAAGCCAGTGGTGATGGATTGATTGTAAACGTGTCTTCAATAGCAGGACTGAGGGGCACAGGTAGCAACGTGGCTTATGCGGCGGCCAAAGCAGGTGTCGATATCTTGACCCAATCATTGGCCAAAGCATTGGCACCTCAGATCCGAGTAATTTCAGTCTTGCCTGGTGTTGTTGATACCTCCTTTGTTCCAGGACGGGGCGCAGACTTTAACGATAAAGCAGCCGCCACCTGTGCACTCAAACGCGTCGGTCACGTCGACGATATCGCTTCGGCCATTGAAGCGTGCGCAACAACGCTTCGATTTGCAACGGGTTCACGTTTTGTGATTGACGGTGGACGCAGTTTATAAATGTTAAGTTTAAAAAAGAAATAGAAATGTCAGCAGAAAAAACAAAAGCCTTGCACGTTGCAAGTAAAGCTAATGGCATCAACAATTTGATTTTAGATTTAATCGATCAAGCGATGCCTTCGCACACGCCCGATCAAGTAGTCGTTCGTGTGATGGCAGCCGCCATTAATCCAAGCGACGTCAAAGCCACATTGGGCATCATGCCGCATGCGGTTTTTCCGCGCACACCAGGCAGAGATTTTGCAGGTCTGATTGAGTCGGGGCCTACACAATTGATCGGACAAAAAGTATGGGGCTCTGGTGGTGATATTGGCATCACTCGCGATGGCAGTCATGCAAATTTTTTGGTGTTGCCTGTTCTTGCCGTGCATCAAAGTCCATCTAACTTAAGTATGGAAGAAGCTGGCTCTGTAGGCGTTCCATTTGTAACAGCGTGTGAAGGCTTTCATCGCGCGGGTGGCGTACATCAAGGGCAAACCGTGGTGGTGCTAGGCGCCAATGGAAAAGTAGGCCAAGCAGCAGTGCAAATTGCCGCTCGCGCTGGCGCACGTGTGATTGCGGTTCAAAGAAAAGACGAGTTGATTGGATTTTCCTGCGCCAAAGTAGATATCGTTAATTCTGCAACCACTGACGCTACCCAACGCATCTTAGAGATCACCAACGGCAAAGGCTCTGATTTGGTTTTTAATACAGTGGATAAAGTGTATTGGGAAACTGCCAATGCAGTGATGGGAAAAGGCGCGACTCAAATTTTTATTATTGCTACCAAAGGCGATACAGTACCCTTTGATGTTTTTAAATTTTATCGAAGCATGCACAATTTTGTAGGAGTTGATACATTAGCACTGGATTGCGTTTACTCCACGCAATTACTTTCTGAACTGAAGACTGGGTTTGAAGACGGAACGCTTCAACCCTATCCCGTTTCACCTGCTGACGTTTTACCATTTGCAAAAGCCTACCAAGGCTATGCCAATGTTCTGGCAGGTGCCAACAATCGAACTGTTTTAAAACCATCTGCGCAATCTTGATTTTTCAATTAAAAACTAAGGAGACTTTCATGAATCGTCGTTTTATTTTGAGTGCCATCACAATGTCTATATTTGCATTGAATGCACAAGCGCAAACCACCGATTGGCCAAAACAATCGATTAAGTTTGTTGTGCCGTTTACGGCAGGCAGTGGAACCGACATCGTGGCACGCGCAGTGGCTGAACGCCTCACCGCATCCATTGGTCAAACCGTAACCATCGAAAATAAACCTGGTGCGGGCGGCACCATCGCTGCCAATCAAGTCGCCAAGTCCACACCCGATGGATACACCTTGTTGGTTCATTCATCAGGCCATGTGGTCAATCCCGCTATTTATCCTAATTTGCCCTATGACACCATCAAAGATTTAACAGGCATCACCACATTAGCCAGTTTGCCCAATGTGTTGGTTGTATCTCCCAACAAAGGGATTAAAGATGTCAAAGATTTAATTGCCAAAGTAAAAGAAAAACCAGGCACATTCAATTACGCATCTGCAGGAACAGGTTCAGCCACACACATCAATGCAGAAAAATTTCGCGTGAGTGCGGGTATCAATGCCGTGCACGTTCCATTCAAAGGAACACCCGAAGCACTCACTGAAACCATCAGCGGTCGCATCGATTGGTTTTTTGCGCCAATTGTGTCTGCACTTCCTTTAGTGAAAGACGGCAAACTACAAGCCTTGGCCGTTGGTACGCCCCAGCGTTCTGATGATTTGCCACAAGTACCCACCACTGTTGAAGCAGGCGTGCCCAACTCCGAATACACGTTTTGGGTAGGCATGTTGGCGCCCAGCCAAACACCCAAAGCCGTGGTGGACAAACTCAATGCAGAGGTCGTCAAAATTTTAAACTCCAAAGAATTCAAAACACGACTCGACAGTATTGGCGCCTCACCCATGCCTATGAGCACCGCTCAATTTCAAAACTTCATTCGCACAGAAACTGACACCATCGCCAAATTGGTTCAGGCTGCGGGCATTAAAGCCAACTAAAAAGTATTCACTTTTCTTTTCTTTACAGATGCCACTCCAGTGGTGGCAATTGGGGTCGAATCCGATTGGAGACCATCGCTCTAGGTGAGCGATGAGATTGGGTGATCCTGAGGAAAATGAATGAGTGAGATGCGTTCCATTGTGGATGAGTATTTAGACGAGACTTATGATCACGTCGATGGAATGCTGTTTCTGTATCTTGTAGTTGCCACCCTCATCACACCTTTTATTCCTTATATCCCGCCCAGGCTGACTGCGATTCATCTGATGGTTCAGTTTTCATTTATCGCAGTGGGTGGATTTTTTTTCTATCGCTGGACAAAAGCGATTTGGAAAATGATTAAAGACCAAGAAGAAAAGGAGAAAGCAAAATGAAGGCTTCATTTTTAAAATCTCTTTTGTTGGTAATCGCAACCCTTTGTACAACGCCTGCTTGGTCCATTTGGTATTTTTTAGGTATTCAAAACGGAGTTGTAACCGACATTGATACCGACACTGTTCGAACCGTGGGTAACAACCGAAGCCTGTGGATTTTGCAAAACTATCCCATGACGAATGTGTATGGGGCGAAATCCATGGCCATTCAACTCGAAATTGATTGCAAAGCCGATTTGATTCGATATACAAAAATCATTGGCTATACCGGTGAAATTCAAACGGGTTATACAAAAGTCATGGCCAATGTACCTGGTGCATGGGACAAAATTTTGTATGGCTCCTTGCATAAAAGTATTCAACACGAAGCTTGCCTCAAAAAATTACCCATTAACAAAGTTTATACAACCAAATGGGAAACAAGCAAAAAACTCTGATCTGTTTTTTCTTTCTGGTGTTGCAGACCAGTCTGACTTACGCACAATTAGGCGGCGCTTCGTTGCTTGGCAATGATCGGTTAACGCGTCTAAACAATCAATCGATTACCTCAAACAATGGTCAGTCCTATTTAATCAATAGCTATCAAACCCCAGAAAAAACAATCATCCGCGAATACATCAACACAAGTAATCGAGTGTTTGCAGTGGCTTGGAATTCATCGGGGCCTGCACCGCTTCAACTCATTCTTGGCAATTATTTCGATCGATATGTAGCTGCAACCTCCATGCCCTTGACGGGTCGCGCTCCACTGAGGCTTCAAGATGCGGACTTAGTCATACAAACAGGGGGGCAAATGCGATCTTATTTTGGATACGCTTATCTGCCCTTGCAACTACCTACTGGTTTTACAGTTGAAGCACTGCAATGAAAAGAAACCATTGGCTCTTTAACCTCCTCACTGCATTTATTTTTTTATTGAATGCTTGCGGTGGCGGTGGTAGCAGCGAACCTTCTGCACAAAGACTTTCAATGAAAGATATTGCCGTGGGTTTTAATGAGATGGGCGTGATTGTTGAAAAATGGGATGGCAACCCCTCCTATCCGAATCAACCTTTTACCAATGTCACGGTTTGCATACCCAACACAAGCATCTGCGAAACCATCGAACACGTGCTGATTGATACAGGGTCTTATGGTTTGAGAATTTTTTCTTCTGCCATCAGCACTTCTTTTTCTCAAATTCAAGTGAGCGGTCAACCGTTGGCTGAATGCTCTCCTTTTGTCAGCGGCTATACCTGGGGGACAGTCAATTATGTTGATTTGCTCATGGGTCAACAAATTGCACCTTCTGTACCCATTCAAATCATCGATCACAACTATGCAACCATACCGCCTGGGTGCTCGGGTAGTGGTTCGGCCATCGATGAAGTTTCGAAGTTGGGCGCCAATGGAATTTTGGGTGTTGGAGCATTTGCACACGACTGTGGAAGTTTATGCACAACATCACCCAACAATTCCTATTACTACACATGTGCAAATAACCCCTGCGTTGGCTCAACAGCCTCTTATTCGCAGCAAGTCATTAACCCTATTACAAAATTACCATCGCACAACAATGGTTTGGTTGTTCAGCTACCTTCTGTGAACTCTTTAGGCGCCCCCAATCTCTCAGGAAAAATGATTCTTGGCGTCAATACCGCCAACAATAATCAAATCAGTACCGAGTCGATTTTTGAATTAAATAGTTTTGCAGAATTTTTTACTGTGTATAAAGGCGCAAGAATTCGCAGTTACATGGATACGGGCTCTAATGGTATATTTTTTAATGATGCAATCACCCGATGCACGGGGCCTTCAGGGTTTACTGGTTTTTATTGTCCCAACACAACGATGAACTTAACGGCCACCATTCGTTCTTATTTGGGAGTTAGCAAAACCATTGATTTTTCCGTTGCACAACCTCAAAGCATGTCGTATCCCGTTCAACCATCTTTGGCGGGTATATCTTCGAGTTCGTTTATATGGGGCTTGCCTTTCTTTTATGGAAGAAAAGTTTTTATAGCCACCGAAGGAATGGGGGTACCTAACGCCCCCTTTATTGCTTTTTAAATCAGTTGAACGCCCGTTTTGCTTTGAAGCATTTCGGTTGTGAGACCGGGCGCCATCTCAATAACTTTAAGACCTTGCGGTGTGACATCCATGACAGCCAAGTCGGTGATGATGCGATCGACAACACCCACACCAGTTAGTGGCAATGTGCATTGCTTGAGGATTTTTAAATCTTCGGTGCCGTCTTTTTTGCGAGCCACGTGTTCCATCAATACGATGACACGTTTTACGCCTGCGACCAAATCCATAGCGCCGCCCATACCCTTGACCATCTTGCCAGGAATCATCCAATTAGCCAGATCACCTTTTTCGCTCACTTGCATGGCGCCCAAAATCGATAGATTGATTTTTCCACCACGAATCATGGCAAAACTATCGTGACTGCCAAAGATGGATGAGCCCGCGATGGTGGTAACGGTTTGTTTGCCCGCATTGATTAGGTCAGCGTCAACCTCATCTTCTGTTGGAAAAGGACCGATGCCCAACATACCGTTTTCGGATTGCAACCAAACTTCAATGTTGGATGGCACGTGGTTGGCAACCAAGGTTGGAATACCAATTCCTAAATTAACGTAAAAGCCGTCTTCTAATTCTTTTGCCGCACGAGCGGCCATTTGATCTTGACTCCAAGGCATGATTAGACTCCTGCTTTCTCTGTGATGGTGCGTTTTTCAATGCGTTTTTCGGGCTGTGGGTTATGCACAATGCGGTGCACATAAATGCCAGGCAAATGAATATCATCGGGCGCTAGTTCGCCGACTTCCACAACTTTTTCAACTTCAACAATACAAATTTTGCCAGCCATTGCAGCAGTTGGGTTGAAGTTGCGGGCTGTTAAACGAAAACGAAGATTGCCTGATTTATCTGCAATATCTGCTTTGATTAATGCAACATCAGGAAAAAGCGCTTCTTCCATGACATAAGTTTCACCTTTGAAATCACGCAATTCTTTGCCTTCAGCGACCATGGTGCCAACACCAGTTTTGGTAAAGAACGCTGGAATTCCAGCGCCGCCTGCGCGAAGTTTTTCGGCAAGCGTTCCTTGTGGTGTGAAATCGAGCTCTAACTCGCCCGCTAAAAATTGACGCTCAAATTCTTTGTTTTCTCCAACATATGAAGAAATCATTTTTTTGATTTGTCGCGTTTCTAGCAATTTGCCCAAACCAAAACCATCGACTCCCGCATTGTTTGAAATGACAGTGAGGTTTTTGACGCCACTGTCGCGCAAGGCTTCAATGAGCGCTTCGGGAATGCCGCACAAGCCAAAGCCGCCTACTGCCATCAACTGGCCATCCGCAACAACGCCCTTGAGAGCCGCCGCCGCACTGGGGTAAGTTTTATTCACACTTTTCTCCTAAAAATAATCTTTGTAAGATGGAGCATATTCTCTTACATTTTTTGGAGTATCTGCCATGAATCGTTACCCGACCCCTGAAATAAATAATTTACCCGAAGATATTCGGATTCGAATTCTCGAAGCTCAAGAAAAAGCAGGCTTCGTTCCACAGGTTTTTTTAACTTTGGCACGCAGACCTGCAGAATGGCGCGCATTTTTTGCCTACCACGACGCATTGATGCTCAAAGAGGATTCGAACTTGAGCAAAGGCGATCGAGAAATGATTGTGACCACCACCAGTGCAACCAACAATTGTTTGTACTGCGTCATTGCTCACGGTGCGATATTGCGAATCTATGAAAAGAAACCCTTGGTCGCCGATCAAGTAGCCATCAATTACTTAAAAGCTGATATCACACCCAGACAAAAAGCGATGCTCAATTTTGCGATGAAAGTTTGTTTGCGCAGCGACCAAATCGACGAAAAAGATTTTGTGCCATTACACGAGTATGGGTTTAATGACGAAGACATTTGGGACATCGCAAGCATCACGGCATTTTTTGGCATGTCCAATAGAATTGCAAGTTTCTCGAACATGATGCCCAACCCAGAATTTTATTTAATGGGAAGAACACCCAAAAAAACATAATTTAAAACAAATTGAACTTTTTTAAGAAAGAAACACTAAGGAGAGTCATCAATAAAAATAGAGAATATTAAAAATGAATGAATTCTCTAAAAATTCCGTCATAAAAAAGGCTTTTGAAAAATTCAAAGAAGAAGAAAATAAAAAAAGCTGCTATTGCGAAATTTTTTAAATCTCTTTTATTTCTCCAAAATTTTCCTCATATAGTCAGGTATGGGTTTTGATTTTTGTGCAACAAAGTCAACCCATACCGTGGTTGCGCCACCTGCGGCGCAAATTACATCGGGCGCGTCACTTTTAGCCATCGTGACCCATGTTTCAAATGAACTTGAACCTGGTTCGCTCACATACATTTGGGTGAGCACATCGCAAGGGTATTCAAACTGTTTGTAAAAATTACAAAACGCATTGGCAATGACCATACCCTCACCTTGTGGATTGGGCGGAAAACCAATGCTATGGAACCAATCGATGCGCGCAACTTCCATGTAGCGAAAATAAGCGGCGTTATTGAGATGCCCCATTGCATCCATATCACCCCAGCGCATGGTAATCGTTGTCTCATAGACTAATTTTTTGTTTTCTGGTATCAAAATTTTCATAAGTGTGGGCTTTTTCTTTTCGGGAAAGTGAAATCCAATGAGGGTTTAAAATCATTGGCTAATTAAACATTCTAGTGAGAAATCTGTATGTCGCCACAAGAAATCATCGAACAGTTCGGGCCACGTGAATCCATGCCCTACGACGTGGTGGTCGTGGGAGGAGGTCCTGCTGGATTATCGACTGCAATTCGTCTCAAGCAACGCGCCCAAGAAAAGGGCCAAGAGATCTCTGTGGTGGTACTCGAAAAAGGCTCGGAGCCTGGCGCTCATATTCTCTCCGGTGCCATCATGGACCCGATTTCCATCACCGAATTGTTTCCCAATTGGAGAGAGCTCGGCGCACCACTCAATCAACCCATCACCGAAGATGTTTTTTTAATGACATCACAAAACGGATCGATGCGCGCTCCTAATTTTTTATTACCACCTTGCTTTAATAATCACGGGAACTACATCGTGAGCCTCGCCAACGTCACGCGGTGGTTGGCTCAGCAAGCAGAAAATCTAGGCGTTGAAATTTTTCCTGGATTCACGGCGGCTGAAGTTTTATTCAACGATGACGGCTCGGTTAAAGGTGTAGCAACGGGCAATATGGGCATTGGTAAAGACGCTCAACCCACAGACGCATTTCAATTGGGTATGGAGTTGCACGGCAAATACACCATCTTTGCTGAAGGTTCACGTGGTCATTTGGGCAAACAACTCATCGCTCATTTCAAATTAGACGCTGGCAAAGATCCTCAAAGTTATGGCATCGGTATCAAAGAGTTGTGGGAGATTGATCCACAACTTCACAAAGCAGGCATGGCATTGCACAGTGCAGGGTGGCCTTTGGAAGAAGACACCTATGGTGGATCGTTTTTGTATCACTTAGAAAACAACCAAGTGGCCGTTGGTTTTGTAGTGGGCTTGGATTACAGCAATCCTTGGTTGAGTCCGTTTGAAGAATTTCAACGCTTTAAAACACATCCCGATATTCGCGCCATCTTCGAAGGCAACCCAGACAAAGGCATTGCAGCGGGCAAACGCATTGCATATGGTGCGCGCGCCATCACTGCTGGCGGTTTGCTGAGTTTGCCGCAAACGGTTTTTCCAGGCGGTGCTCTGGTTGGATGCGACGCGGGTTATCTCAACGCGAGTCGCATCAAAGGCAGTCATGCAGCGATTAAGACAGGAATGCTCGCGGCCGACGCCGCGTTTGATGCAATTGTTGCGGGCAGACAAAGCGATGAATTACACGACTATCCAAAAGCTTTTGAGGGCAGTTGGCTTTATGAAGAACTTCACAAAGCCCGCAACTTCAAGCAATGGTTTAAAAAAGGCCGCACCGTTGGTACATTGATGACGGGCATCGAACAATTTGTGTTGCGCGGTCACATTCCATGGACGATTCATCGCCATGCACCCGATCACATGTATCTCAAACCTGCGGATGAATGCGAGCAAATCGTTTATCCCAAACCCGATGGAAAAATCACTTTCGATCGTTTGTCGAGTATTTTTATCAGCAACACCAATCACGAAGAAAATCAACCCGTACATCTCACACTCAAAGATGCGCAAGTACCTGTGATGCTCAATCTTTCTAAATATGCAGGACCCGAAAGTCGCTACTGCCCTGCAGGTGTGTATGAGTTTGTTAAGAATGATGACAACAGCGATCGCTTGCAAATCAATGCACAAAATTGCGTGCATTGCAAAACTTGCGACATCAAGGATCCATCGCAAAACATTGTGTGGGTCACGCCCGAGGGCGGTGGTGGGCCCAATTACGGCAGCATGTAAAAAATTTATTTTTCCATTCTTATTGGCTGCAATCTGAATGTAGAATATTTATATCAGGAGAGAGTCGCACAACGACCGCCAAAGGCTGAACGCTTAGGCAAAAGGACTGATATTTTTTAACTCTGTTGGAGAGAGATACCCCCAGAGAGTATCCACCGAAGGGGCAAGTCGCTGATTTTTCAGCTTTGAATCTCTCAGGTAAAGCGGTCAACAGGGTTCCCAGTGGCAAGAGGGTTGGCGCTGATACACATGGAGCCCTCGCTTGTCTGACACCGCCCTTCTTCAAACACCACTGCATCATTTACACACCCAATTGGGCGCTCGCATGGTTGCATTTGCGGATTACAGCATGTCCGTTCAATACCCACTGGGCCTCATGGCTGAACACAAACACACGCGCAACGATGCTGGTTTATTTGATGTATCTCAAATGGGTCAACTTCGATTGCACGGAAAAAATGCAGCGACTACACTTGAAACACTGGTCCCCATGGACGTTGTTGGTTTAGGCGTTGGCAAACAACGCTACGGTTTGTTACTCAACGAACAAGGCGGCATCATGGACGATTTGATGTTTGTCAATCAAGGAGATGATATTTTTATTGTCGTTAACGGTGCTTGCAAAGCGCAAGACATGGCACACATTCAATCGCACATCGGTCATTTATGCGGTGTGATCCCAATGCCAGAGCGTGCCTTGTTGGCGTTACAAGGACCGCAATCGGCCAACGCATTATCCGAATTCATACCCAATGTATCGCGTTTGGTTTTTATGACGGGCGCCCATTTTCAATGGCGTTCTTGTGATTTGTTTATCACGCGAAGCGGTTACACGGGTGAAGATGGGTTTGAAATTTCGATTGATGAACAACATGCATCTGATTTTGTTCAAGCGTTGATTGAGTTACAGCAAGTAAAAGCCATTGGTTTGGGTGCGCGCAATTCTTTACGGCTCGAAACAAGTTTGTGTTTGTATGGCAATGACATTGATACGCTCACCACACCCGTTGAGGCACAACTGCAATGGGCTTTACAAAAAGTACGTCGCTCAGGTGGCGAGCTTGAGGGCGGCTATTTAGGTGCGCAAAAGGTGTTGGCACAACTTGATGCTGCAAGCGCCCTGCAAGGCCAACGCGTGGGTCTTGTTTCACAAGAGCTTATTCCTGTTCGAGAACACGTCGAATTGCAAGAACTGCATGGCAATCGCATTGGCGAAATCACCAGCGGCCTGTTAGAACCTACCGTGGATACACCCATCGCCATGGGTTATGTCACACCATCTCAATCACAATTGGGAAATACCGTGTACGCGATGGTGCGAGGCAAAGCGGTCAACATGGTGGTAAGCACCATGCCGTTTTAACCCACTCGGTATTTCAGAGACTGATTCAATTTTTTTATTGCAAAGGAAAACAGATGTCCATTAAATACACACAAGAACACGAATGGTTGCTCATCGATGGCACACACGCTACGGTTGGCATCACACACCATGCACAAGATGCACTCGGAGACGTGGTGTTTGTGGAGTTACCCGAAGTAGGTGCCACGTTTGAGCAAGGCGCTGTGGCGGGTGTTGTCGAATCGGTCAAAGCCGCTGCCGATGTTTACATGCCCATCAGTGGTGAGGTCACCGAAGTGAACGAAGCCTTAAGAGACGATCCTTCGCTAGCTAACACAGACCCTTTAGGTGCGGGATGGTTTTTCAAAATCACGCTATCCAATCCAGAACAACTCGCCGATTTGATGGACGAAGTCAGCTATCAAAAACTCATCGCTTAACCCTTTGATTGATTGAAAGACTTGCACATGTTGATACCCTCTGCAAAACCGTTGCAAGAATTAGAAAACTCAAATTAATTCAAAGCGCAACACATTGGACTGAGTGCCGACGATGAAGCGCAGATGCTTGGCATTGTTGGACAAGCTTCACGTCGTGCATTAATAGAAAAAATTGTGCCCGCCAATATTGCCAGATCGATGGGTATGCAATTGTCCGAGCCGATTACAGAGGCGCAAGCGTTGGCGCAGTTAAAAGAAATAGCGTCACACAATCAGGTTCTAAAAAGTTTTATTAGTCAAGGCTATTACGGCACACACACGCCAACGGTTATCTTGCGCAATATTTTAGAAAACCCAGCTTGGTACACCGCATACACACCGTATCAAGCAGAGATCAGTCAAGGGCGCATGGAGGCATTGGTTAATTTTCAAACGATGGTGTGCGATTTAACGGCAATGCCGATTAGCGAATAGCCTTACCCAATCGAGCCATCCCCTCATTGATTTTGGCTTCATCGGCGGTTGCAAAACTCAATCGCAAGGTGCTGTGGTCGGGCTTGTCCGCAAAAAACGGTACGCCTGGCACAAAGGCCACGCCTTGATCGATGGCGAGTTTGGCAAACGCAGTGCCATCCTGTATGGCGCCATTTTTTCCTGTTAATCGCGCCCAAAAAAACAATCCACCTTGCGGTTGCGTGTAACTGATGGCGTCGCCCAATTCGCGTTGCAAAGCTTTATGCATAGCATTGGCGCGTTTGGCATAAACGTCTCGCACGTGATCCAAAGTTGCTGGCATGCGCCCTGATAGCAAATATTGATTGGCCGTGGCTTGTGCAAATGTCGATGTGTGTGCATCGCTAAATTGTTTGCACATGGTGGCCTTGGCCAACAACTCTGCAGGTGCAATCATCCAACCCACACGCAAACCAGGGCTCAACACTTTACTTAAACTGCCGCAATACACCAAATAATCTCTGCTGCCTGGCACTTGATCACTCAATGACAACATGGAGGGGGGTGGCGCCGATCCAAAATACAAATCGCCATACGGATCGTCTTCAACAATTAATATTTTGTATTGAACTGCAAGTTTTAAAATTTTTAAACGTCGCTCTAAACTGAGTGTGGCGCCACTGGGGTTACCAAAAGTTGGAATTAAATAAACCAATTTGGGATTGTGCTCGGTCATCATTTGTTCGAGCACATCGACTTTGACACCATGTTCGTCAATCGGCACGCCCATCACCTGCGGTCCATACAACCGAAAGCATTGAATGGTGGCCAAAAAAGTTGGCGCTTCAACCAACACCTTGTCGGTGGGGTCGAGCATGGTTTTGCCGATCAAATCAAGCGCTTGCTGACTTCCCGTGGTCACAATCAATCCATCGGACTTTAAATCTTTGACACCCTTGTCGGCCATGAACTGTGCAATGGCCTCACGCAGGGGGTTAAAACCCTCTGTGGCGCCGTATTGAAGGGCCGCACCTGCGTCGTCCTTAAGGGCCTTGGCGCTGGCTTGGGCGATACCTTCGACGTCGAACATGGCGCTATCGGGGAAGCCTCCCGCAAAGCTGATGATGCCGGGTTTACCCAGTAATTTGAAAAGCTCGCGAATGGCGGAGGTTTCGACGTTGCCCAATCGTTGTGAAAAAGGAAGACTCATGATTTTTTGCTAGAAGTATGGTGACATTCCTGATATGGTAACGCCTCATGAACTCCAAACAAATTGAAGGCTTTTTTGCCACCCTACAGCTGGCTAATTCCCAACCCAATACAGAATTGGAATACACCACCGTATTTGAGCTGCTTAGCGCTGTGTTGTTAAGTGCGCAAGCCACCGATGTGAGCGTCAACAAAGCGACAAGAAAATTGTTTCCAATTGCCAATACGCCACAAGCGATATTAAATTTAGGTATCGATCGCTTGGAGTCGCACATCAAAACCATTGGACTTTACAAAAGCAAAGCCAAGCATTGGATGCAAACCTGCCAAATATTGATTGATCAACACCAATCGCAAGTGCCGCGAACGCGCGAAGCTTTAGAGGATTTGCCAGGAGTGGGTAGAAAAACCGCTAATGTCGTGCTCAACGTTGCATTTGGTGAACCCACGATGGCAGTGGATACGCATATTTTTAGGGTGGGTAATCGAACGGGTTTGGCGCTAGGAAAAACGCCCTACGATGTTGAGATGAAATTGCTCAAACGCATTCCAAAAAAATATTTGGTCGACGCGCATCACTGGTTGATTTTGCTTGGGCGATACGTGTGCCAAGCACGCAAGCCCCAATGCTGGCAATGTCATGTGAGTGCGTATTGCAGTTATAAGCCCAAAGAGGTGCAGCCCAGTGCCTGAAGAGCTCGAACTCAAACCCAACTTTCATGCCCGCGGTGAATTACCCGTGGGTGCTTATGAGCCTGGTGATGAATTTTATGAATGCTTATTGGATGCGCACGAAGGTATGACTGAAGAACAAAGTCAGATGTTCAATGCACGATTGATTTTGGTATTGGCCAATCAGATCGGCGATTTATCCGTTCTCAAACAAGCCATCGCAGTTTCACGTGAAGATATCTTCAACTCAAAAACCTAATTCTTGAAGAATCGCTGCAGTGTGTTGACCCACATGGGGTATCGCATCCATGCGCGCTTCAAAACCGTCGTGTTGTCCTGGTGGCAACAAAGCGGGCAAGGGTCCAACTGATGAGCCCACTTCTCGCCAACGATTGCGCGCTTGCAATTGCGGATGCGTCCACAGATCTGAAATTTGATTGACCTTGGCGTTGGCAATTTGTGCTTTTTCAAGCCGCTCTAAAACTTGTAGCGTGGTGAGCTTAGCAAAAACTTGCAAAATAATTTGTTTGAGTTCTTGTCGATTGGCGTTTCGCAAAGTGCCGGTGTTAAATCTGGAGTTCGTTGCAAGATTAGATTGCTCCAACACATGCTCACAAAACAAAGCCCATTCGCGTTCGTTTTGAATACCGAGCATCACTTCTTGATGGTCACCCACAGCAAACGGGCCGTAGGGATAAATGGTGGCGTGCGACGCTGAACTTCTAGGCGGTGGTGGCGCGCCATCCATAGCGTAATACATCGGGAAACCCATCCACTCGGTGAGTGACTCCAACATTGACACATCGATATGCGCGCCCTCGCCTGTTTTATCGCGTTGAATAATGGCCGCCAAAATATTGCTATACGCATACATACCAGCAGAAATATCAGCAATGGAATTGCCTGATTTAACAGGTGTATCGGGTGTGCCAGTGACGCTCAAATAAGCGGCCTCACTTTGAATTAATAAATCGTATGCTTTTTTGTCTCGGTAAGGACCGTCTTGCCCATAACCAGAAATATCACAAATGATTAAACGGGGGTATTTTTTCCTGAGCGTGTTTGTATCTATTCCCATTCGTGCGGTGGCCCCTGGTGCCAAATTTTGAACCAACACATCGGCACGCGCGATTAAACGATCGAGTACTTGTAAATCGTGCGTATCTTTTAAATCCAAACACAAACTTTCTTTGGATCGATTGACCCACACAAAGTGTGACGCCAAACCACGCGCGCGTTCGTCGTATGCGCGCGCAAAATCACCCACCACAGGTCGCTCAACTTTGATCACGCGCGCACCCATATCGGCCAAATGACGCGTGCACAAAGGCGCGGCGATGGCGTGCTCCAACGCAACAACCGTGATGTGATCCAAGGGACGTGTAGTTTGTGATTGACTCATACCAATTGCGCTGTTGCTTGCATGGTGATGAAGCCTTGCTCGTCTTGCGCCCACAACTCGATGTTGTCGTCTTTTTGAATGGCGCTGACATGAACAGTAAGTGGCTTGTCACATAAAAAAGTAGGTCGCACGGCTTTGAAAGAGAAACTGCGCAATGCTTTTGAATTGTTGCGCACGATTAAATCGGTGAGCAGGGTTGCAATGAGTGGACCGTGAACGATCAAACCATGATAGTTTTCAACTTGCGTGACGTAATTTTTATCGTAGTGAATGCGGTGTCCGTTAAAGGTAAGTGCCGAGTAACGAAATAAGACCACTTCATCGATGAGTACATCTCTGAAATACGTGCATACCGTGGGCGCAGGCACTAGAGTGGGCACTGGATCGGTGGCGAGTGCAGGTGGACGATAAACGATGTCGTGTTCTTCGGTGAGACACAAACCGTTATTGTTGTGAATGTTGTGTTGTACGGTAACAAAAATCAAGTCGCCGCTTTTGCCTGACTTGTGGGTGACCGATTTGATTTCTGAAATGCGTTTGACGTCTTCACCCACACAAACATTTTGATGCCAATGTAATCGGCCGCCTGCCCACATGCGGCGTGGTAATGGAACGGGTGGCAAAAAACCACCTTTGTGCGGATGGCCATCTTGCGCAATGTCACGTTGTAAATGAATCGGTAAAAAATACAACCAGTGTGTGAGAGGTGGCAACGCAGTCGATACATCAGGCGCAGGATCGTCACGATCTAGCGTTGCAGACCAAGCGCTGAGGGGCGTTGCAGAAATCTTGTCGTGCAAGACTTGCTGTTTTCCAATCCAAGCTTGGAGATGCGATACGGTGGTAGCGTCGATGGAAGTCATCGCAAGAGTTTATCTCTGAATCGCGTTTTTGATAAGTGCCAGCGTTTGTCCGTTATGCGACACGATTTGAATGCGCCCATCAAACACCCCGGTCATAGCTTGGTGAGTGACCGTGTCTTGACTACTGCCATGATGAACGATGATGCCGTTTTGCATCACCACCACTTCATCAGCCAGCAATGACAGCGTTAAATCGTGCAACACGCTCACCACAGTTGCACCATGTTTTACAACATCTTGAACACTGCTGATCCAATCGGCTTGATGCGGCACATCCAAATTTGAAATAGGCTCGTCCATTAAAAACACCGATGCGTCGCTGGCCCAAACACGCGCCAATAAAACGCGTTGACGCTCGCCACCCGACAGTTGCCCAAGGGGGCGTTCGCGCCAATCCCATGCGTGCATTTTTTTTAATGCATCACTCACGTGTTGATGGTCTTTGGGGTTCGCACCTTGCAACCACGATTGATGCGGCAATCGACCCAGCATCACCACGTCATACACAGTTAAATCATCGTTGCTTGATTCGTCTTGACCCAGCCACGCGCGATGCTGCGCTAAATTTTTAGAATGCCATTGACTCAACGATAAGTCTGCCATCAGCACTTGGCCTTTGTAATCAATTAAACCTGAGAGGGCTTTGAGTAAAGTTGATTTTCCACAACCATTGGGGCCGACCACACAGGTCCATCGACCTTGGCGAATATTTAAATTCAAATCATGCAAAATTTTTTGCTGATGAATATGAACTTGCAATTGTTGACATTGAAGTGCGATGTGGTTCATGAGTGACTGCGCTCCCCGTTCATCGATTGCATGCGCCACAACAAATAGCCACCACCCAATACCGCTGTGAGCACACCCACTGGTAATTCTTGTGGTGCCCACAAACCACGTGCCAATACATCGGCAGCGCACAACAAGGCACCCCCCATAGCCGCTGACAGCAATAAACTGTGGCGATGAGTGACTTGTACGCGAGAGCGCACCAAATGCGGCGCAACCAATCCAACAAAGGCAATTAATCCCACTTGTGCAACGGCGCAAGCAGTGGCCAATGACATCACCGCAATCAAAATCATTCGCATCGGTTTCAAAGGTAAACCCAAACTGCGCGCTGTTGTCTCACCCAATCCGAGTGCGTCCAACACTTTACTCGTAAGCAATGAAATCAAACAACAAAAGAATAAAACCAAGCTCATCAATACACAAGCCGATGGATTGAGTGACGCCGTACTACCCAATAAAAAAGATTGCATCGATGGCAATGCTTGCGGCACCATCGCCATCATCAACGACGTGATCGCACCCAACACAACGCCTACCACCACGCCCGATAATATCAACCGCATGGTTTGATGCACGCCTCGCGCCAACATCAACGTGAATAAAACAGACAACCACGCGCCCAAAAATGCAGCGCTAGTGAGACTCAAACGCAATGCCCACCAATTACTAACATCAATCAAACCAGGTAAAGCCGATGCGCCCGTCGCGCCCAAGACCAAGACAGTGGCCACTCCCAAAGCGGCACCCGAAGCGCTACCTAATAAATACGGATCGGCTAATGGGTTGCGAAACAAGCCTTGAGCAATTGCACCTGACAGGCCAAGCAATGCGCCTGCAAGCCAGGCACCCCATGTGCGCGGAATTCGAATTTCTTGAATGATGTCGTCGCTGTAGGACAAGCCCCACTCCAAGCCAAGACTTCCCGTGTGCAAGCCCAACCATCCCACAGCACATGTGATGAGCAACAACATCCACCACAGATCTTGTATACGTTGATGAATGGGCCTGTTGTTCATGGGTGATTGATTTGATTCAAACAATTTAATAAAACATCAATGGCATCCATCATGCGCGGTCCTGGTCTTACCAATACATCGCCTTGTTCACGCGTAAACGTACAAACGTGTTTTTTTTGAATCGCTTGAATGCGCGACCAGCCTGGGCGTTGCGTGAAATCTTTGACCGAGGTTTCACCTATCATGATGATTTGTGGATTGGCTCGCACCACAAACTCTGGGTTGACTTGCGGAAAACTTCCTAAAGACGAAGGAACAATATTGTTGAGCGTGAGTGATTTTAAAAGTTCACCAATGAAAGAGGCTTCAGTTGCTACGTAACCTGCGGTACTTGCTTCAAAATAAACAGATTGACCTTGCATGGGCAGTGGTACGCGTTGTTTGGCAGATGCTTGCGCTTGCACAAAAGTTTGCCAGAGTTCATTGGCTTTTTGTTCTGCATTAGGCAGTATCAATGCCTGCGCAACAATGTGAATCACGCGTTGAACATCGGCTTGATTTTGCGGCTCTAGCGCTAAAACAGGAATACCTAATTGAGTTAAACGCGCAATCGATCTGGATGAACGCGGCGCCAAAACCAAATCGGGTTTGAGACGAACCAAGCTCTCGATTTGTAAATCATCTAAGCCACCTAACTTGGGTAAGGCTTTGACTGATTCGGGCCAATTGGCGTAGCGATCGGTTCCCACCAAACGATCGCATGCACCTAATACACAAACTGTTTCTGCCAATGAAGGTAGCAAAGTGACGATGCGTTGGGGTGCAACCGTGATGTTGAGACTCACCTGCCGGTCATCGGTAAGCGTAATCGCATGCGCTGTAGAAATTAAAAGTAAAAGTGTAATCCACTTATGCATGTTGCGTCACCCAATTTTGAATGATGCGATGCAGTTGCGTTACACCATCGGTGAGCGCCGCAGGGCCTGGTTGCAAAATATCGGCGGATTTAATTTCAAATATTTGTTGATTGCGCACAGCCGGCACGTCTTGCCATCCCACGCGTTGCGCTACTTTTTCGGGTCTGAATTTTTTGCCGCACCAAGAGCCAATGATGATGTCGGGTGCGCGCTCAACAATGGTTAATGGGTCTGCAATGATGCGATCTTTACCCATGGATTGAATACTCAGTTCGGGAAAACAATCGTCCCCACCCGCGATTTGAATGAGGTCCGAGACCCATTGAATCGCACTGATGGGCGGATCATCCCACTCTTCAAAATAAACGCGCGGTCGACGCTTGAATTCGCGCGTGGTGGCTTTGATGACTTCGAGTTGTGATTTGATTTGCGCGATGCGCTCTTCACCTTGATCGGCTTGACCAACCATCGCGGCGACTTGATACATCATCGAAAAAATTTGATCGACACTGCGTTGATTGAATACCGTGACTTGAACACCCGCACGAATGAGAGCAGCAGCGATATCGGCTTGCAAATCGGAAAATCCAAAAACACAATCGGGCTTAAGTGCCAAAATTTTGTTAATCTTGGCGCTCAAAAAAGCACTCACCTTGGGTTTTTCTTCACGCGCTTTGCGTGGTCGCACGGTATAGCCAGAAATCCCAACGATGCGATCGGACTCACCTAAAAGGTAGAGCCACTCGGTGGTTTCCTCAGTGAGACAGATGATGCGGGTGGGGTGCATGGTTTTATTTGGGTATGTATCGGAGATTTGCAAAAATACTTCTGGGCGCATTGTTGTAACCGTAGACTTGATAGTACTGCTTGTTAAGAGCATTATCTAAGGTTAATGATGTTGACCAAGTGTTGTCTATTTGGTGTTGCCAGCCGAATTTTAGTAAGGCGTAACCGGCAACCTTTACTGGATCAAAGTTAGTTGGATGCATATTAGGTGTATATCTGTCGCCAATACCAAATATTTTGGCATTCAATTTATTTTTACCATCAAGTGAATAAACTAAATTTGCAGAACCAAAATTTCTTGATTTGCTCAAAACCTTCACATTCCCACTATCATTAACAGGATTTTGATGAGTTATAGAAATACCTGATTGAAATCGACCCGAATCTCGTTTCCATTCAATCTCAACACCACTATTATGTGCTTTCTGTTCATTTCCATATTTCTTCACACCCTGCCCTCCTGTTAAAGGATCCCCCCAAAATAGATCATCAACAAATTGGCTGGTAGATCCAATTAGGTTGTCGTAGTTAACTTTAAATGCTACCACTCGGAAAAAATTTAAACGGTCTTTGTACTGTATTCCGAACTCCCGACTCAAAGAATTTTCCGGCTTCAGATCTATAGCGCCCCCATACGAGGAATCGTACAGCTGCCCAACCGTCGGATAAAGAACAGCCGTCGATTGATTTGCAAATGTTTTAAATTCACCAGTCAATTGATATCCAAGTCCATAAAAGTAATTCGTTTTATTTGTAAAACCAGTTTCCCGGTTCTGACTCAGGCTGAATTGGGAAGATAGTTTTTCGTATCGATAGTTAACACCCGAATAAATTCTTTGGTTATTGATTTTTTTGTCTAATTCGAATGGAACAAAAGAAGGATTGAAAAATATATCATATGCCACCGAATCATGAGCTGCTTTTAGATTTGATATTTTTCTTTCATAGCCAAAATTTAAATCTGAATTTTTATTAACAGATAAATCATTTGTCCATTTCAATGTGTTATGGCGCGTATCAGTGGAACCATACATTCCGTCTGGCAAATTATTTTTCAATGTTGATAAATTAGTTTGCGATCGACTGTAATTTAAATTTGAAATCCATTCTTCGTTGATCTGCCTAACCACACTTATTTTAGTAAATTCAGAGCCGGTTTTATTTTTCCAATTAAATTCTGGAGAATCATAATAATTATCAAAAGAACTTGCCAGATTAGATTTAAGAAATTTAAAGTCCACGTACGTTAGAGCATCCATATTTTGTCTCAAGGAAAGACTTAATCCTTGATTTGAATATGGGTTGTTTGAAGGGTTAACGCCGTTTACAACAGGGTTACCAAACAAGTTAAAACTTGGATAGTTTGGAAACTTTGTAGCGGATATCGTTCCAATCCCATTGCTGTTATTTTGATTGATCGAGAAATTAAATTGTGTGTCATTGACTTTTCCACCATAACCAACCAACAACGACCTTGTATTTTGAGATCCATAACTTATTTCTGAGTACGGCATGGGAACTCCATTGGAGCCAGTTCGTGTTGTTATCTCAATAACCCCGCCCATCGCGCCAGGTCCATATTGAGCGGAGGCGTTCCCTCTTGTAATCGCTATTTTTTCTATGAGTTGAATGGGTATGTTTTGCAATGGTGAAGCCGATCCTGTTGCGTCTTGCCCTCCAAATGGGATCCCATCGATCAAAATCAAAGTTTGCGAACTACTTGAACCCCTTGAGTAAATTGATATTTGACTACCCACTCCACCTGAACGCGCCATATCCAAGCCCGCTTGACCTTGAAGTAAGTCATACAAGTCTCCTACTTGCATTTTTTCAATATCTATTCTTTCGATCACAGATTTTGAATTTAAAAAGTCGGAAAGTTGAGCGGAAGTCTCTATGCCTCTGACAATGACCGGATCCAAATTTCCAGAACTGTTTTGTGCGAAAGAAAAAAACGAAAACGACATGACCCATGCAAAAGCAATGAGCCTCTTGAAAGAAATAGATTTCATGATGATTGAACTCAAAAGACACCCTCACCGCCTTCCCCGACAGTGCTTGGGTAATACGTCAACACGCACGCGTGTTGTCACCTTGTTGGCCGGTATCCGGGCTTACGAAATCAACCGTATCCGCCTTCCCAGATGCTTGTTCAAGGCATCCAGTGGCTATTGTGGACACGGCGAAACGGGTTGAGCCGTTTGTTCGTTTGACCGTTGCGGGTGCAGCGCAGGCTAACTGATGTCAGGGACCAGGCACTTGCGTGCACAGACCTGAAAAAGCTCCTGCTTCCCGTTAAACTGAGGCGTGTGAACCACACCTCGAGCACCAACAAAGACAATTGTAGACCTGAATTGAACTCTCCCCTTAAAATAGCTCAATGCCCCAATCTCCCCTCATAGACCCGATTGTTGAGCGCGTTGAACGATTGCTGTTGCGATACGACGAACTCAAACGCACCAACGATCTGCTCACTAAACAACTCAATCAAGTGACACAAGAGAGAGATTCACTCAAATCCCGCTTGAGCGCTGCACGTGCACGCATTGACGCATTGCTCGATCGAATTCCTGCTGACGCCACCACCAAGGATGCGCCATGAAGCAAGTTGAAGTTCAAATCATGGGACAAAGTTACATCTTGAGTTGCCCAGAGGGGGGCGAAATGCGTTTAGAAGAAGCCGTTCGCAAAGTGGATGAGGCGATGTGCAAAATCAGAGACTCTGGAAAAATAAAAGCCAGAGACCGAATCGCCGTATTGGCTGCTCTCAATCTTGCTTTTGATATTGGTCAACAACCCGCGGGCGGTGGTAGCAGCAAAGTTACCGATTCAACGCTTAGCAATTTATTACATCGCATGGATACCGCATTGGCTGATGACGGCCAATTGCTTTAATTTTTTTAATCCACAAATACAACAGACTCACTGGGTTGAGTCTTCTACAATAGCGCTGTCTGCAAGTCTTTTGGGCTTTATATTCCTTGAACCAATGCTCTCTGAGCCAGGGCTTGGAACATCATCGAGTGAGCGTGACCGTCTCGCGTTAGATGATCCCAACACCCGATTGACCTCGCCCACCTGAACCTACTGTTCAGGGTGACGGCCCTTAAGCTCTTGCAGACACCTTTTATTTACGCAGTCTCTTTGGCAGCCATTAGTTGACCACCGCCATAGCTACCAATTTGTGGCGAATTCCCTCCACCGGTTACTCGCACGGCGCAATATTTAAATTCTGGAATTTTTGCAAACGGATCCAATGCCGCGTTGGTGAGTTTGTTAATAGCCGCTTCAAAATAACAAAAGGGCACAAACACAGAACCGATAGGTGTGTTTTCATCGGCGCGTGCATACAAGGCAACGGTTCCACGTCGCGATTCAATCGTCACCACTTGCCCCGCTTGTAATTGTCGATCGATTAAATCTTGCGGATTAAACATCGCTACTGGATCGGGTTCAATCGCATCCAACACGCTTGCGCGTCGCGTCATGCTACCCGTATGCCAATGTTCAAGTTGTCGACCTGTGATGAGCACCATGGGGTACTCTTCATTGGGTTGTTCATTGGCAGGAATGATATCTGCAGGTACAAATAAACCTTTGCCCGTCTCGCGCGGAAATTTTTCATCAAAAACCACAGACTGCCCGGGGTCCCCTTCGTGTTGACATGGATAGGTGACAGCATGCTCGCGATCCAATCGATCCCATGTGATACCTGCAATGCTGGGCATGGTCAATCGCATTTCATCAAACACTTGACTCACATGCGTATAAGTCCAATCGAGTCCGAGTTGTTGTCCCATTTGTTGAATGATCCACAAATCAGGCTTTGCCTGTCCTGGTGGTTGCAAAGCTTGACGACCCATTTGCACCAATCGATCGGTATTGGTGAACGTGCCATTTTTTTCTGGAAATGCTGTGGCTGGCAAAATCACATCGGCGAGATAAGCGGTTTCAGTTAGAAAAATATCTTGAACCACCAAATGCTCGAGTGCGGCCAACGATGCACGTGCATGATTAGCATCAGGGTCCGACATCGCAGGGTTCTCACCCATGATGTACATGCCTTTGATGGCGCCTGCATCAATCGCGTGCATCACTTCAACAACCGTGAGACCTGGTTTGTCGTCCAATGTGCCTGCAGGTAAATGCCATGCTTTTTCAAATTTGGCTCTTGCAATGGGATCGATGACGCGTTGGTAATCAGGATACATCATCGGAATTAAACCCGCGTCGGACGCGCCTTGCACATTGTTTTGACCGCGCAGTGGATGAAGACCTGTGCCGGGTCTTCCAATTTGTCCTGTCATCAATGCCAATGAAATGAGGCAACGCGCGTTGTCGGTGCCGTGTACGTGTTGCGACACGCCCATGCCCCACAAAATCATCGAGCCTTTGGATGTGGCGTACAAACGTGCGACTTGTCGAATGGTTTGCGCATCAATGCCGCACAAAGGTGCCATGTCTTCGGGACTGAATTTTTGAACATTTTTTTTCAATTCATCAAAGCCAATGGTTCGACTTTCAATGAAAGAGGGATTGATTAAATTTTCATTCACCATCACGTGCATCATGGCGTTGAGCAAAGCCACGTCGGTATCGGGCTTGAATTGCAAATGATATTTAGCCATGCGCGTAAGATCGGATTTTCTGGGGTCGCACACAATCAACTGCGTACCATTTTTAACCGCGTTTTTAATCCACGTCGCAGCAACGGGATGGTTAACGGTTGGATTAGCCCCAATCAAGATAACGACACTGGCCTTCATCACATCCATCACAGGATTGGAAACAGCGCCCGATCCAATCCCTTCTAACAATGCAACCACTGATGACGCATGACACAACCGCGTGCAGTGGTCAACGTTGTTACTACCAAAACCTGTTCTCACTAATTTTTGAAACAAATACGCTTCCTCGTTACTGCCTTTGGCTGAGCCAAAACCAGCGAGCGATTTTTTCCCGTGTTGATCGCGAATCTGTTTGAGTTTGCCGCCCGCAAGTGCCAAGGCTTCATCCCAAGTGGCTTCTCGAAAATAATCGAGCACATGAGCAGGATCGATCACCATGTGCGGATCTTTGGCAACGCCATTATTGCGAATCAGGGGAGTTGTGAGTCGATGCGGATGATGCGCATAGTCAAAACCATATCGTCCCTTAACGCACAAACGACCATGATTGGCAGGACCATCGCGCCCTTCGACAAATAATATTTTGTTGTCTTTGATGTTGTAAGTGATTTGACAACCTACACCGCAATAAGGACACACGGAGGGCACTTGTTGATCAGGAACGGTTAATCCCACGCTATTGGCAGGCATGAGTGCGCCTGTTGGACACGCTTGCACGCATTCACCACAACCCACACAAGTGGATGCACCCATGGGGTCGTCCATGTCAAACACAATTTTGGATTGATCGCCTCGAAATGCAAAACCAATCACATCATTGACTTGCTCATCACGACAAGCTCGCACGCAACGCGTGCATTGAATGCAAGCGTCTAAGTTAACAGAGATGGCTGCGTGTGAGTGATCCTGCGGTGTGGATGCGCGCGCTTCAAAGCGAGGCTTGGAGATCGACATTTTTTGCGCCCATTGATCGACTTCGTTGTGACGTGTGTATGCCGTTTGCGGCATATCACTCAGCAACAACTCGAGCACCATTTTTTGTGCAGCGACCGCGCGCTCACTATTGGATTTCACGACCATGTTTTGTGAAGGATGGCGACAGCACGATGGCGCCAAGGTTCTTTCACCATCAATTTCAACCATGCACGCACGACAATTGCCAACGGCCTCCATTCCATCTTTATAACAAAGATGGGGGACATCAACGCCTTGCAATTTTGCAATGTCGAGCAAGGTTTGATCAGGTTGGCACGCAACAGCACGACCATTGAATTGAATGGTGATTGTTTTTTCTATGGATGAATGATCGATGGATGTATTCATGCGCCACTCTTTTTTAATTCTTGTGGAAAATATTTCACTACGCAATCGACGGCATTGGGCGCAGCTTGACCCAATCCGCAAATGGACGCATCACGCATCACTTGCGAGAGCTCGGACAGCAGTGGTAAATCCCATGAAGGTTTTGAAATCAATGCATGCGCTTTAGCCGTTCCCACGCGACACGGTGTGCATTGACCGCATGATTCGTTTTTAAAGAAATTCATGAGGTTGCGTGCAGCGTTGCTTACGCTGTCTTGATCAGACAAAACAACCACAGCAGCCGACCCAATGAAGCAACCATAAGCTTGAAGCGTATCGAAATCTAATGGGATGTTGTTAAGAGTGGCTGGCAAAATACCGCCCGATGCGCCGCCAGGTAAATAAGCATAAAAGCGATGTCCTTCTAAAATGCCACCACAGTGTTCATCAATTAATTCTTGAATCGTGATACCTGCGGGCGCGAGTTTGATGCCGGGTTGATTGACGCGACCCGATACAGAAAACGTGCGCAATCCTTTACGATTATTTTTTCCGTGCGATGAAAACCAATCGGCGCCTTTTTCGATGATCTCTCTGATCCAAAATAAAGATTCAAAATTATGTTCTAAGGTGGGTCTGCCAAACAAACCCACTTGTGCAACAAAGGGCGGTCTTAAGCGAGGCATACCGCGCTTACCTTCGATCGATTCAATCATGGCGGATTCTTCACCACAAATGTATGCCCCTGCACCACGTCGCAAAATAATTTCTGGCATATCTGCCATGGGTGGGTTGCGTTTGAGTAATTTGATTTGTTTGTCGAGCATGACGCGACAACCGTGGTATTCGTCGCGCAAGTAAATATAAATTTTTGATATGCCAATGGCCCATGCAGCAATGAGCATGCCCTCTAAAAATCGATGCGGATCGCGCTCTAACAAAACACGATCTTTAAAAGTGCCAGGTTCGCCTTCGTCAATGTTAACGGCCATCAAACGAGGCGCGGGTTCGAGACTCACAATGCGCCATTTTCTGCCCAATGGAAAACCAGCGCCGCCCAAGCCTCTGAGGCCTGATTGCTCTAAACACGTGATGATGTCGTTGCGTGTGTGTTGGTTGTTGATGCATGCGTTGAGTAACGCATAGCCACCATTTTTTTTGTAATCGTCTAAAGACAAAAATTGCGTGTGTTCGTCAACAAACCGCCCTGCATCAACGGTTGCTTGAATTGTTTTTTCTGTGGCTTGATGAACGGGCACTTGCCCCACTACTGCAACAGGTGCGTGATCACAACGCCCAACACACGGCGCGGGAATGACGCGAATATGAGGGCCTAACAGTTTGGGTATTTTTTTTAATAATTCAATTGAACCTGCCATCTCACACGACAAACCATCACACACCCGCACTGTGAGCGCAGGAGGTGCAGTATCCGATTCTTTGACAACATCGAAGTGGTGATAAAAGGTTGCCACTTCGTACACATGGGTTTGCGGCAAACCCATTTCTTTGGCAAGAGCCGTGAGGTATTCAACGGGTAAGTACCCCATGTGATCTTGAATCACATGCAAATACTCAATCAATTGATCGGCGCTTTTGGGCTCCTCACCCAACAGATGTTGGAGATGAATCCATACATCGGAATCAACACGCCGACCTTTGGGCGCTTTGCGATGACGCTTGCGATCAACGATCGGTGTTGTGATCCGCTGTATTTTTTCACTCATGAATTAAATCAATCCTGCACCACGTGCCCATTGGTATTTAGCGCCCAAAACAGCTACAGGTATTTCAGTTGAATACGCATAAGCAGGAATGCCATGCTCGTACAAATATTGTGCGGCCTCTTCCACCTCGACGTCACCTGCTAAAGAAGCCACTATGGGTTTATCAATGCCTTTGGCGCGCATTTCATCGCGAGCTTCAACCATGATTTTTGCAAACACCATCGGTGGTGTGACGATAGTGTGCCAATAGCCCAATATCAACGCATGAATGCGCGGATCGCTCAGACCCAAGAGGACGGTGTTTTTGTATGTGAGAGGTGGCTCACCTCCGGTGATGTCCACAGGATTACCAGCTGCACCAAACGGCGGAATGAATTTTCTAAATGCTGCGTCCAAATCGTCGGGCATGGGCATCAATGTGAGTTTGTTGTCGACGCATGCATCCGACAACAAAACACCCGAGCCGCCAGCACCAGTAATGATGACGACGTTTTCACCCTTGGGCGTTGGCAAAATAGGAACGCCACGCGCAAAGTCGAGCATGTCACGCAAACTGCGCGCGCGAATCACGCCAATTTGTTGAAACACGTCTTCATAAATTTTGTCATTGCCAGCCAATGCACCCGTGTGTGAACTTGCCGCTTTGGCTCCCGCTGATGTACGACCCGCTTTTAAAACGATCACTGGTTTTTTCTTAGACACGCGTCTGGCCACTTCTGCAAATGCGCGACCGTCTTTGAGATCTTCGCAATGCTGTGCAATCACTTTAGTGTTAGGGTCTTGTTCAAAGAAAATCAATAAATCATCTTCATCGATATCCGACTTGTTACCCAAGCCCACAATGGCAGACACACCCATTTTGGCTGAGCGACTAAAACCAATGATGGCCATACCGATGCCACCCGATTGCGAAGAGAGTGCAACTGAGCCTTTGACATCGTAGGCTGTACAAAATGTGGCGCACAAATTGGCGGGTGTGTAGTAAAAGCCATAGATATTGGGGCCCATCAATCGGATGTTGTACTTTTGTCCGATGGTGACCAACTCTTCTTGCATCTCCACATTGCCTGTCTCAGCAAAGCCCGATGGAATCAATACTGCACCTGCAATTTTTTTCTCACCGCATTCGACAAGCGCACCTGCAACAAATTTTGCAGGAATTGCAAAGACAGCTGTATCGATGTCTGCAGGAACGTCTTTGACGCTTTTGAATGCTTTGTGTCCCATGATTTCATCGGCACTGGGATGAATCGGATATATCTTTCCTTTGTAACCACCATTGATTAAATTTTTCATCACCGAGTTACCGATCTTGCCGGCTTCATTGGAAGCACCAATGACTGCAACCGATTTGGGTTGCATGATGCGATTCATAGAAGCAAGTACTTGATCTTCAGGCGGACGATAACGCGGCTTCTTAGCAGCAAAGTCAACAACGATGCGCACGTCAGCGGCAATCGCAGAATCTTTGCTGGCAAACACTGGGTTTAAATCGAGCTCTGCAATTTCTGGAAAGTCAGTGACCAAGTTGCTTACCTGAACAATCAAGTGTGCCAAGGCTTCGCGACTCACAGGATCACTGCCGCGCACGCCTTTGAGCATATCGGCGGCCTTGATGCCATCAAGCATTGATAGTGCATCTTCTTTGGTGGCAGGTGCCAATCGAAAGGTGATGTCTTTTAAAACTTCAACTAACACGCCGCCCAAACCAAAGGCAACTAATTTTCCAAAACTCGGGTCGGTGACAGCGCCAATGATGACCTCTTGTCCACCTTTGATCATCTGTTGCACTTGCACCCCGATGATGCTGGCGTCGCTTTTGTATGCTTTAGCATTGGCAATGATTTTGTTGTAGGCGTCTGCGGCTTCTTGCGCAGACTTTACACCAACAATGACGCCACCTGCTTCTGTTTTGTGCAAAATATCAGGCGAGACAATTTTCATCACAACGGGATAACTCATTTGAGTGGCTATTTTTTGAGCATCTGCAGAACTGTTGACCACGCTTTCTTGTGGCACAGTGATGCCATACGCGTCGCAAACGAGTTTGCCCTCGGGGGCTGTTAAAGAATCTCTCCCAGATGCTTTAACTGCATCAAGAATTTTTCGAACCGTTGTCTTGTCGTTATTCATTTTTAATCCTTTGCATGTTCAAAAAAATAGCCACTCGAGTATTGCTTAAATCACTTTTTCTGCACGAAGTTCCTTGATCTGCTCTTCTTTGTAACCGAGTTGCTTCAACACTTCGTCGGTGTGTTCGCCAAGCAAAGGTGAACGCACCACATCGGTTGGACTGTCCGACATTTTGATCGGGTTACCCACTGTGAGGTATTTGCCTCGCTTGGGATGATCTACTTCCACCACGGTTCCAGTTTCGCGCAATGATGGTTCTTCTGCAATTTCTTTCATCGACAAAATAGGTCCGCATGGAATGTCATACTTGTTGAGAATATCCATGGCCTCAAATTTAGTTTTGGTCATGGTCCACTGCTCGATGCGATCAAAAATTGATTTGAGTCGTGGTAAACGCGCGGGTGGTGTTGCATAGTCGGGATGCGTGATCCAATCTTCTTGACCAATCACTTTACAAATCGCACCCCATACGGGTGCTTGCGTGATGAAGTAAATATATGCGTTGGGGTCGGTTTCCCATCCTTTGCATTTCAAAATCCACCCCGGTTGTCCGCCACCTGATGCATTGCCTGCGCGGGGTACGGCTTCACCAAATTTGGAATCAGGATATTGCGGATACTCTTTGAGCACTTGCGTGCGATCCAAACGTTGTTGATCGCGCAACTTAACGCGACACAAATTAATCACAGAGTCTTGCATGGCAGCCAATACTTTTTGACCACGACCTGTTGTATTGCGTTGATACAAAGCAGCAACGATGCCCAATGCCAAATGCAAACCAGTTCCGCTGTCGCCAATTTGTGCGCCTGTCACCAAGGGTGGGCCATCGTCAAATCCAGTGGTGGACGCTGCACCACCCGCACACTGCGCAACGTTTTCATACACCTTGCAATCTTCGTAGGGGCCTGGTCCAAAACCTTTGACAGACGCTACGATCATGCGCGGATTGAGTTCTTGAATACGCTTCCAAGTAAAGCCCATACGGTCTAACGCACCAGGCGCAAAATTTTCAACCAACACATCGCATGTTTTGATGAGCGTGTTGAGAATTTCTTTGCCTTTTGGATTTTTGGTGTCCAAGGTAATAGAACGCTTGTTGTGATTGAGCATTGTGAAGTACAAACTATCCACATCAGGAATATCTCTGAGTTGACCACGCGTGGCGTCGCCCTCTCCTGCTCTCTCGACCTTAATCACATCTGCGCCAAACCATGCAAGCAACTGCGTGCAAGTAGGACCCGATTGAACATGTGTAAAGTCCAAAATTCGAACTCCATCCAGTGCTTTACTCATGCGAAAACTCCTTTTTTTAAACTTGAATTAATTTTTTTTGGTTTGTGGATTGAGCATGGTGATACGGCCACTTTCGGTGCCCGCCGTTTCGTCAATCACCGCATTGATCAATGTGGGCTTGCCAGAAGCAACAGCATATTTCAGCGCAACACTGAGTTGCTCCGATGTGGTTGCATGCACGCCCACACCACCAAACGCTTCGATGATTTTGTCGTAGCGCGCATTTTTTACAAACACAGTAGGCGCAACATCTGTTCCGCCCGATTGATTGACATCGGTACCGCGATACACGCCATTGTTATTAAACACAATCACGCACACAGGTAAGTTGTAACGACAAATGGTTTCGACTTCCATGCCACTAAAACCGAATGCACTATCGCCTTCAATTGCAATCACAGGTTTGCCAGTGGTGACCGCTGCGGCCACTGCAAAGCCCATACCGATCCCCATGATGCCCCATGTACCCACGTCTAACCGTTTGCGCGGTTCATACATATCCACAATACTGCGAGCAAAGTCGAGCGTGTTGGCGCCTTCATTGACAACAATCGCATCTGGTCTGGACTTGACCACATCACGAATCACTGCCAACGCGCTGTGAAAATTCATCGGCGTGGGTGTGAGCGCCAATGTTTGCGCCATCTTGCTGAGATTTTTTTCTTTGCGCTCGGTGATCGCACCAATCCAGTCAGAGGGTGGCTTTGTCCAATTGGCACCCATGCCTTTGAGTAATGCACTCACGCAAGAACCAATGTCGCCAATCACAGGTGCCGCGATGGCCACATTGCTATCGATCTCTGTGGGGGCAATATCGATTTGAATAAACATTTTAGCGTTAGGCGCGCCCCATGTTTTACCTTTACCGTGTGAGAGCAACCAATTAAGTCGCGCACCGACCAACATCACCACATCAGCTTCTGCCAACACAAAGGAGCGTGCAGCTGAAGCCGATTGATCGTGTGTATCGGGCAACAAACCTTTGGCCATCGACATAGGCAAATACGGAATACCTGATTTTTCAACCAAGGCACGAATGTCAGCATCGGCTTGTGCATAAGCAGCGCCTTTGCCTAATAAAATTAATGGTCGCTTTGCAGTTTTGAGTAAATCCAATGCACGTTGAACCGCATCAGCCGCAGGAATTTGACGTGGCGCAGGGTCAACCACTTTAATCAACGATTGACGTCCTGCGATCGCATCCATGGTTTGCGCAAACAACTTGGCAGGTAAATCTAAATACACTCCACCAGGTCGACCTGATACGGCAGAACGAATCGCACGCGCAATGCCCACACCGATATCTTGCGCATGCAACACGCGATAAGCGGCTTTGCACAAAGGCTTGGCAATCGCCAATTGATCCATCTCTTCGTAATCGCCTTGTTGAAGGTCAACGATTTCTCGCTCGCTCGATCCACTGATGAGAATCATGGGGAAACAATTGACAGTTGCATTGGCAAGTGCTGTAAGTCCATTTAAAAAACCTGGTGCAGAAACAGTGAGACAAATGCCTGGTTTTTGTGTGAGAAAGCCTGCAGCAGCAGCAGCATTACCTGCGTGCTGTTCGTGACGAAATGAAATCACGCGCATACCTTCGGCTTGCGCCATGCGAGTTAAATCGGTGATCGGAATACCAGGCAATCCAAAAATGGTGTGAATGTCATTGAGTTTGAGTGCTTCAATGACCAAATGAAAACCATCGATGGTTGAATCGGTAGTTGGTGCTGTCATGTTTTGTTACTTTCAGAAGTGCCACTCATAAGCGCGTGCCTTAGTCTATTGAGCAACGGGAGGAACAATAGGGTTAAAGCCAAGATGGTAATACAACCCGAGAGTAAGGTATCTGTAAAGATAGACAAACTTCCGTTAGACATCAACATTGACTGTCTAAAACTGGATTCGGCCATATCGCCGAGCACCAAGGCCAAAACCAAAGGTGCCAATGGGTATTGTAGTTTTTTGAATGCATAGCCCATGAGCCCAAACACCACCATCATCACCACATCAAGCAATCGGTTGTGCACGGTATAAGCGCCCACAGCACAAATCACCACAATCACAGGTGCAATGATTGAAAAAGGAATGCGCAAAATGGCCGCCCACCAAGGCACGGTGGTGAGAACCACGATGAATCCCACCACATTGCCCAAATACATGGATGCAATCAAGCCCCACACAAAATCTTTTTGTTCAACAAATAACAAGGGGCCCGGCTGCAAGCCCCAAATCAATAAACCACCCAACAACACAGCCGCTGTTGGAGAGCCTGGAATACCCAAAGTCAACATTGGGAGTAACGCGCTGGTACCCGCAGCGTGCGCAGCAGTTTCAGGGGCTATTACACCTTCAATTTTTCCTTTGCCAAATTCTTCGGGTTCATTGCTCATGCGCTTGGCCATGCCATAACTCATAAAAGATGCAGGTGTGGCGCCGCCTGGCGTGATGCCCATCCAACACCCAATCAAACATGCACGCAGTGAGGTGGCCCAATATTTGGGAAGCTCTTTCCATGTTTCGAGCACATCGCGCAAGCTGATGCGACCGCGTTGACCTTTGAATGCAAGGCCTTCTTCCATGGTGATCAAAATTTCACCAATACCAAACAAACCAATGACGGCAATTAAAAAATCAAAACCTTGCAACAAACTCTCGGTGCCATAAGTCATTCGCAATGTACCCGTGACGCTATCGAGTCCCACTGCTGCTAATGCAAAACCCAGCATCATGGCCAACATGGTTTTAACGGGTGGCTCTTTACCCATGCCGATGAAACTACAAAACGTGAGGAGTTGAACTGCAAAATATTCAGGAGGTCCAAACTCCAATGCAAATTTAGCAACCAAGGGCGCTAAAAACGTTACCACCATAATCGCAAACAAAGCGCCCACAAATGAAGATGTGAATGCAGCTGTGAGCGCGTGCGCGGCGCGCCCTTTTTGCGCCATGGGATAACCATCAAAGGTGGTCGCTACCGACCAAGGTTCACCCGGTATATTAAATAAAATAGACGTGATGGCGCCACCAAACAATGCGCCCCAATAAATACACGACAACATGATGATGGCGGACACAGGCGACATGCTAAAGGTGAGCGGCAACAAAATAGCCACGCCATTAGCACCACCCAAACCTGGCAACACGCCAATGAGTACGCCCAGCAAAATACCCACAAACATAAACAAAATGTTTTGAAATGTCAGTGCAACCGCAAAGCCATGAAATAGATTATTGATTTCTTCCATGATCAATACCCCAGCATCGCTTCAATCGGACCTTTGGGTAATGAAATCAAAAACCAAATTTCAAAAAGTAAAAATAAAATGACCGAAAGAGTAACACCAATAAAAGATGATTGCAGTAAAGAATATTTGCCCTGCCACACCATGAATGCTGCAACAAAAATAGCGGATGCCAAATAAATACCTAAGAAAATAACACCCACCACATAGACGCAAGTGGGGATCAACATGAGCAACATCAATTTGAATTCGCTCACTGCAGCAAACGACGTTTCACCGTTTTCTTGCTTCCATGTTTTGACAGTTTGAGCAATCACAAACAAACTACCCAATATAAGCAGGCAGCCGATATAAAAAATAAAGTAACCGGGTTCAGGTCCATCACTGGCCCACCGATAACCAATTCTTAAACTATCAACCACCACCAAAACGCCAACGGCTGTAAAACAAAGCGCAATTAAAATTTCTATCCATCGCTGCTCTATTATTCTTTCATTCATCTTGAATTACCTTGAATTATTTAGCTAAAAAATTGGCCTCGCGCATCAAACGAAAATGCTCGACTTCTGCTTTGAGCAACCAGTCTTGAAAAGCTTGCCCCACCAAGAACGTATCCTTGAACGCGCCTGTTTCCATAAAATCTTGCCACTCAGGTAGTGCTCTTACCTTTTTAAATACATCGATAAAGTAGTCCACTTGAGCTTGTGTCGCTTTAGGCGCCATAAAAATGCCACGAAGCATCAAATATTCCACATCCAAGCCTTGCGATTTACAAGTCGGAATATCTTTCCAGGATTGTGTGGCTGTGATTTTTTTAGGGTAAGGCATGACCGCTGAATCGAACACGCACAGGGGACGCAAAGTGTTGCCCTTCCAATGCGAGACAGCTTCATTGGGGTTGTTCACGGTTAAATCAATGTGCTTGCCTACCAATTGAACAGCCACATCACCACCACCCTTAAAAGGAATGTAAGTCATTTTTTTGCCTGTGAATTTATCAATAGCCACCGTGATGATTTGATCTTCTTGCTTGGAACCTGTGCCACCCATTTTGAATTTGCCGTCATCGGCTTGCTTCAATGCTTTGGTGATGTCGGCAACGTTTTTGTAGGGTGCTTCTGCGTTCACCCACAACACAAACTCGTCCAAGGCCAACATCGATACAGGTGTTAAATCTTTCCAATTGAAAGGCACGCCAGTGGCCAAGGGTGTGGTGAACAAACTTGATAAGGTGATGATGATTTTGTGACCATCAGGGCGCGAGCCCTTCAGATCTAAAAATCCTTCAGCACCTGCACCACCGCCTTTGTTGATGACCACCAAAGGTTGTGGCATCAATTTGTGTTTGGTAATCACACCTTGTAAAAAGCGTGCCATTTGATCAGCGCCTCCGCCCGTTCCTGCAGGTACGATGAGCTCCACGCTTTTGGTAGGACTCCAAGCTTGCGAATGAACCCCAAGGGGTAATAAAAATACGCCGAATATAAAGAGAGACAGTTTGTTAGTCCACATAAGCTCACCTTTTAAAAAATTAAAAAATTGTGATAAGACAATTGCATTGTCAGCTCTGAGACAAAGCTTAGATATTCATGTTTACCTTAATGAAGAACGACTACTAATGAATTAAATACTAGAGTCTCGTGCATGACCTGGTGTCTAAGCTGACAGACTTAGACTCAAGCATAATGAATACTTTTAAATAATAACCATGACCCTCGAAATTGCAATTTACTTAGGCCTTGTGGGATGCGTCACTGGTTTTATGGCGGGACTGTTGGGCATTGGCGGGGGACTAATCATGGTGCCCTTTGTCACCTATCAACTCACTCAACAAGGCGTCGGCCACGATTTGGCATTCAAAATGGCCATCGTCACATCGATGTCGACGATTATGCTCACATCGATTTCAAGTATTCGTGCGCATCACCAAAAAGGTGCCATCCGTTGGGATTTAGTCAAAGGTTTTGCGCCTGGCATTATTTTTGGAAGTGGTCTAGCAAGTCTTTGGATTTTTGCAATTCTCAAAGGCTCTACCTTGGCTATTTTGTTTAGCGTATTTGTTTCTTTCTCGGCCACGCAAATGTTTTTGGATAAAAAACCCAAACCCACGCGTGAAATACCTGGCTTTGCTGGTTTATTTGGCGTTGGCGGAATCATTGGATTTTTGTCGGGCTTGGTGGGTGCAGGAGGCGCATTTGTGAGCGTGCCATTTATGGCATGGTGTAACGTCAGCATTCACGCCGCCGTTGCAACCAGCGCTGCATTGGGGTTTCCAATTGCAGTGGCCAACGTGGCGGGATACATTGTGAGCGGTTGGTACTTAGAAAATTTACCAGCAGGTTCTTTGGGATATATCTGGATACCAGGCATGTTGGTGATTGCATCGTGCAGTATTTTTACAGCACCTTTGGGAGCTAAATTTGCGCATCGCTTGCCCGTTAAAAAACTAAAAAAAGTTTTTGCGTCATTTCTTTATTTGTTAGTCGCTTACATGATTTACAAAAGTATTTATGAGATGTGATATCTCAACCTTGTAAATTTAATTTAAGTTTTAACTTTTGAATAAGCCCAAGTAAGCCAAGGAATGAGTGCTTGCAAGTCAGAAGTCTCAACAGTCGCGCCACACCAAATACGCAATCCAGAGGGTGCGTCTTTGTAAGAAGCAATATCATAGGCAACCGATTCATCTTCCAACAGTTGCACCATTTTTTTAACTTGCACGTCTTCTAGTTTTAAAAGAAGACACACACTGGTGGTCGAACGAGTTGCAGGATCAATCGCTAAAAATGAAATCCAATCGTTGGCACTCACAAAACGATCGATTACATCAAAGTTGGATTGGCAGCGTGCAAGCAATGCAGAAAGACCACCGATGCCGTCGGCCCATTGCAGTGCATCTAAATAATCGGAAACACACAACATCGAAGGTGTATTGATGGTCTCGCCTCTAAAAATACCTTCATTAATGGTGTTGCCCAATTTCATTCGAAATATTTTGGGCATGGGCCAAGATGGGTTGTAATTTTCGATTCTTTGTACGGCACGCGGACTCAAAATCAACATGCCATGCGCACCTTCACCACCCAAAACTTTTTGCCAAGAATAAGTAACGACATCGAGTTTTTCCCAAGGCATGTCCATTGCAAAAACCGCAGACGTTGCATCACAAATGGTGAGGCCTTGTCGATTGTTAGGTATCCAATCGCCATTGGGTACTTTGACACCCGATGTGGTTCCATTCCAAACGAACACCACGTCGTTGTCAAAATTAACTTGAGTCAGATCTGGAATTTTTCCGTAAGGCGCTTGAATGTGTTGAACGTTTGGCAACTTGAGTTGACCAACGATATCGGTCACCCAGCCTGCGCTAAAAGATTCCCAACTGAGCACGTCAACTCCACGCTCACCAAGCAGCGACCACATCGCCATTTCAACAGCGCCCGTATCGGACGCGGGAACAATACCCACGCGATAGCCTTTGGGTAAACCCAATAAACGTGCGGTTTCGGAGCACGCACGCGCCAACACTTCTTTGCCCAATGCAGAACGATGCGAACGGCCCATGGTATCTAATAGCAATGCGTCGACACGGTAACCGGGTCGCTTGGCGCAGGGACCAGAGGAAAAGTTTGGATTTTGAGGCTTAAGAGTGGGTTTCATTGGTGAGTCAGAATAAGGGCTCAGCGTTTTGACGCTTGCAGGCATCGATTATCTGACAAATTAAGCACCAACTAAAGAATCACCACCTCTTTGAAAATTTGATCAATGGGTTCGTTCAAATCCATTTGCCATATCACCGATAAAATACGGTCGGCTTGTTCTGTTTTGTAATGTTGCCGAGTAAGCGTTTTAAATTTATTTTTAATATCACTGGCTTGCAGTGGATGAAGATAATGCCCATGTGGCATATCGACTTTCACTTCGAATTTTTTGCCTTGATTCGTGGTAATCGTCATGATGCATGGCATGCGATCTGGAAATTGCTTGGTCAAAGCATCATTCACATCAATCGTTATTTTTTCAGCCAATGCATGAAGATTTGTATCAACCAATCGATGAGCTTCAAATATTTGTTCACTGAATACGCCATCGGTTAATACACCCGCCACAATCCATGGCATGCTGTGATCGGCAGTTTCGCGATTGCTTGGATGCCATTTTTCTTTTTCA
>RFYV01000029.1 GCA_009921265.1 Betaproteobacteria bacterium
GATTGAGTCCACCGCGTACTGCTTGTTCTGGCGTTAAACCATAGTAACCCCATACCGTATCTGGTGTTGAATCACAAAAGTGCGGCAGCCATTTGTGCCCGCGACCAGCAGCCACCACCGGAAAGCCGCAAGTACGCGCCCAATCTACCAAATCACAAATCAATGCGGGTTGATCGCCAAACGCCAATGAATAAATCACACCTGCATTGTGCGCACGCAGTGCTAGCAAAGGACCACAGAACGCATCGGCTTCAACAGTCACGTTCACAACATGCTTGTGATGCGCAAAGGCTTCCAAAATATGTTCAACCGCATGCAAAGGTGAACCTGTGCACTCCACCACTACATCAACCAATGGATGACTGACTAATTTTTTCCAATCATCGGTAATGTGTGTTGTTCCATTTTTAATTGCATCGTCTAAAGACTTGGCTTCAAAATGATCGGGCTTCCAACCCACGCGCAATAAATTAGTTTTGGCACCAGCAGGATTTAAATCGGCAATACCCATCAAATGAACACCTGGCAAATACGGAATTTGTGCCAAATACATAGCGCCAAATTTACCAGCGCCAATAAGTGCAATGCGAATCGGTTTATTGTCAGCTTGTCGTTGCTGAAGTTTGGCGTACAAACTCATGCGGCAACCACAAAGTCTTCGGTGTTGGTCACCAATGCAGAATCAGGCATGCCGTTTTTCCACGGCAAATCAATGGGGTAATCTTTGAGCAAACAATCATCGGGTAAGCATTCAATGGGTGTGAAATCGCGATGCGCAATGTATTCGGGTCGCTTGTGTCTGCGAATGTGATTGGATACCGCACACAAACTCAAATAAACACTGACGCGGTTCCATGGTGATAAATTGCTGGTGGACGAATGCACCAAACAACTGTGAAACAAAATCATCGAACCCGCAGGACCTGTTGGGCTCACAATACCGCCGTCTTTATCGCCTGCACGTTTAACTAAATCTCGAATCAAATCGTTGTCGATCGTCCATAGCGGATAGCTCGTTGTTGTTAAATCATGTTTGGCGTTGATCACGCCTTTTTTGTGACTGCCAGGAATAAACATCAAAGGGCCATTGAATGCATTCACATCGTCCAAAAAAATAGCAATGTTCATTGCGCGCTCGGTTGGCATGTGATCATCGTTAAGCCAGGTGCCGTAGTCTTGATGCCATTGCCACACATCACCCTCAAAGGCCAACTTGCCATTGATTTTGTATTGATGCATGTAAAGTTTTTCTTCAAACAAATCTTCTACAGGTCCAATCATGCGCGGGTGACGACCCAATTTGGCAAAAGGTTTGCTATACATGTGCGCTGCAAAATTGGTTCGGACTGCATCACTGCCTTTTTCACGCACATTAAAAACTTCTCTGCGCTTGTAAAGATCGGGCACTTCGTCAAGCAAACTTTTCATCTCGGTTGGCGAAAAAAGCCCTGGAAAAAATAAATAGCCATCTTTGTCAAAGCCCTGCTTTTGTTCTTGTGTTAAATGCATATCAATTCCCTTTAAACATTAATTTCGATAAGACGGATCTTTGCGGTCCATCATACGCAACAATCCAGGCCACATGGCATCGCTGTCTTGGGTTGTTGACGATTCATAAGAACGCGCCACTTGCTCTGCAATCTCTGGCGTGGGCATGATGATTTGGTGTTGTGAAGCGAGCAATGTCATTTGAATTTGGCAGGCGTGCTCCAAATGAATTAACAGATCAAATGCTTCGGCAATACTTCTGCCTGTCACCAACGCACCATTGTTGTGCACGAGCATCACGCGGCGCTCGCCCAAGGCCTGTTGCAGTCGCACTACTTCATGCTCAGAAAAATCAACGCCCTCATACCCATGGTTGGCCATTCGATTAAAAAAGCGCATCGCTTGCTGCGATAAGGGCAACAAGCCTTGCACCATACTCGCAACAGCCGCGGTCGCAACCGTGTGCACATGAATCACGCATTCAATGTCCTCAGCACATTGATACACCGCACGATGCAACGCCAATCCACCAGAACTGACGCCCTTGCCGATCGGGTCGTCAATAATTTCACCCGATAAATTCACCGTCACTAAATTGCTGGTGGTGATGTCTTCAAAAAATAATCCCCATGCATTTAAAAAAATTTGATCGGTGTGATGGGGTGATTTGGCGGAGATGTGGTTGTAAATTAAATCACCCATTCCGTGGTGATGAACCAATCGATAACAGGCTGCCAAATCTTGACGGATCGCCCAAGCCTCAGACGGCTTCATGTCTGAGGGTAATAAATTGGCAAAGATGACTGCATCGTTGAAATTCATTAACAGATCTTCAGAAAACAACGACTTCAGTATTGCTTTGGCGAGCCTCAGTGTCAATCACATCACGCACTCAGAATCAATGCTTTTTAATTACTCTAACGCTTCAATTCGGCATTAAAAATACAAGGCCAAGGGATTCACCGTGTGAATACGATATCGCAATAAAGGGTCGGGTTCTACCTGCATTAACCAATCGATGGTGCTTTGATAGGTTGTCGATTCCACTCCTACAAAAGGACAATCACTGGCCCACACCAAGCGATCCATGTTTGCTCTTTCGCAAAACGCTTTTGCATACTCAACAGAATCATTGCCCAAACGATAGCCTGCGGATAATTTCACCCAAGTTCTTCCCTTTTCAATCGATTTCAATACCGCTTGAAAACCCTCGCAGTTAATACCCTTTACAGGATCAGGTCTGGCCAAATGATCAACCACCACCTTAACACCCGACTTTTCTAAATGCGGCAATACGGCGGGAATGCGCGGTCCATCTAAATGCAAATGCACATGCCAGTCGAGTTCACATAAGCGATATAAAAATTTTCGATAATCAAAACTTTGGATATCAGGCAACTCTTTCATACTGATGAAAGGCAAGCGAACGCCGACAACACCATCCTTAGCCATACTGTCTAATTCATAACGATTTGTAATTGATGGATTGAGAATAACGGTGCCACGCCACTGCGGCTTGTTACGCAAAGTTTCAATCACATAATCATTGCAATCACCCCAAGGACTCGCTGCGGCAATGACACATCGCTGCACACCGTGGGCGTCTAATATTTTTTGCAAATCATCTTGCGTAAAATCATAATCAGGCGCGTGGCGAGGATTAGGCATCAAAGGCATATTTTTTTTAAATACATGCACATGTGCGTCAATCACTGGTGGTGATTCAACATTTTTTATTGACATAGACAACTCCAATTTTTATTGTGCTTTGATGTTAGATTGTGCAACCACTTGCGCCCACTTAATCGCGTCTTTTCTAAACACGGATGCGAGTTCTGCAGGCGTGCTCGCCTTGGGATCAGTTCCCAACTCAAGCAAACGTTTTTTAATATCAAGTATGGACATGATCTCTTGTAAATGACTGTTAAGGAGTTGTATCGCCTGTAGAGGAACACCTTGGGCGGCATACAAAGCGTTCCAGCCCGTCACCTCATATCCACTCAATCCACCTTCGAGAACCGTTGGCGTTTGGGGTAACCAAGGTGTACGTGATGGCCCTGTTCCTGCGATCACTTTGACCTGCCCACCATCAACGGCTCCTTTGAGGGCTGCATACGATTCAAAGCCAACATCCAAATCGCCACGCATCACAGCGGTTAACACCTCAGGAGTACTTTTATATGGAATTAAATTGACATTGAGTTTGGCCACTGAAGCAAATAGGGCTGCAGATAAGTTTTGAGTACTTCCAGGATTGATACTGCCAAAAACTAACTGTCTTTGCTTTCCTTGCGCCAGCAATGTTTTGATATCGGTAATAGGTCCGTCTTTGCGCGTTACCAAAATCAAATCGAAATAGGCCATGGACGAAATCGGAGTGAAATCGTTTTCTGGATCGTATTCCAACTTAAACAATGACTTTCCAATCGCCGTACCGTTTGAAAATAAAATCAAGGTATGGCCATCGCGAGGAGCGGCTAATGCAGTTTTTGCGGCGATCACGCCACCCGCGCCAGGCTTGTTTTCAACAATCACTTGCTGCCCAATACGCTCGCTTAGTTTTTGTGCCACCAATCGCATGGTGATATCTGCAAGGCCTCCAGGTCCAAATGGAATAATCACTTTGATGGGCTGATTAGGAAACGCCGATTGAGACCATGACAAGATGGGCCATTGAGTTAATCCCGTGTATACCAACGAGGTAGTGAGCCATTTTCTTCTGTTCGCTTGAAAATTCATGATTTACTCCTTTAATGAAAATGAATATGCAAATTTAAACTTGCGATGCTCGATATTTCATGGTTTACTCATGGCAATCAAAAAAGGATAATCCATGAAACATTTAAGCAGATCAAAAATTTTGACATCTCTCTCTCTTGTTTTCTTTCAAACTTTTGTTTACCTATTGCCCGCTCAAGCCGCTTATCCTGATCGACCCATCAAACTGGTGGTGCCTTTTCCTGCAGGCGGCACTGTTGATTTGGTTGCACGCATCATCGCCACACAACTGGGTAAACAACTCAACACCAATGTTGTTATTGAGAATGTACTTGAGAATGTACCCGGCGCTGGTGGCACGATTGCCTCTAGTCGTGTCGCCAAGTCAACAGCTGACGGATACACATTGCTGTTTGCAACACCTAACCACACTATCAATCCATCACTGATTCAAAACATCCCATTTGATACAGAAAAAGATTTTTTACCTGTCTCCTTGGTTGCACAAATTCCAGAATTATTAGTAGCTCATTCAGCGCAGCCCTTTAATACTTTCACAGAATTTGTCAGCTACGCCAAAACATCTTCTGAAAAACTCAATTACGCCTCTGCAGGCAATGGCACATTACCGCATATCACCATGGAGTTACTTCTTCAAAAAATGGGCACGCGAATCACCCACGTTCCTTACAAAGGCGCAGCACCTGCCATGAATGATTTACTTTCAGGCGTGATCGGGTTGAAGATGGACACCATAGCGACATCTTCTCAACACATCAAATCCGGAAAGCTCAAACCACTGGCCATTGCCAGTGCTAGCCGCTCACCTTTAATGCCGCAAGTTCCTACCGTCGCAGAGTTAGGATTTCCTGGCTATCAAGGTATTTTATGGATGGGGATCTTGGCTCCAGCCAATACCGATATCACCACGATTAACATCTTGTTCAAAGCGATTCAAGCCATGTCCACACAAACTGAATTACTCAAACAACTGACAGCTGATGGTGTTGAAATGGTAGCGAGTGATCCAACCGCATTTAGCAAACTCATCAGTGCAGAACTCAAGCAATGGCGCGATGTGGTTCAAAAAGCTCAAATCAAGGCCGAGTGATGCAACCACCTTTAACGAAACCGCCAGACCCAGATCCCAAAAAACCACTCACACCGTGTCCAGCAGGAGCCATCGACACGCATATTCATTTGTTTGGACCTGCGTCGCAATATCCATTTCACCCCAATAGTCGATACACATCACAAGATGCATTGCCAGCCGATTACGTAAAACTACAAAAAGCCATTGGCCTGCATTCAGCAGTGATCGTGAGTGGTGGTGGATACGGTACGAGCTTTACCCATTTAGCAAACACATTAAAAGCGCATCCAGGTCAATTTAAAGGCGTTGCATTGTTACCTGAAGATGTCACCGATGAAGACTTACACATGCTCGATCAACTCGGTGTTTGTGGCGCACGCTTCGTGAGTCCGGGTCATCAAGGCGCATTGCCTCGTATCTCACCTAACGTTGCTGCACGCATTGCAAATCTTGGCTGGCATATCAATTTTTATCCGTCGGGTGATGATTTACTCACCTATGGGCCTATGCTTCAAGCATTACCTAATCATGCAATTGTGTTGGATCACTTTGCAGCCGTTCCCGCAAAAGGCGGTATTGAACAACCGGCCTTTCAACATTTGCTGAAACTTTTAGACACAGGTCAATTTTGGGTCAAGCTCTCAGGTCCTATGCGATGTTCACCGGGTGACTTTCCTTATGCAGACGTCACCCCAATGGCACGCCAGTTAGTAGCGCATGCACCGCAGCGTTTGATTTGGGGAAGTGATTGGCCTCACGTCAACATGAACAATCGATCCATACCCAACGATGGTGATTTATTTGATTTGCTCGCTGAATGGGTACCCGACGAACAAACAAGAGAAATGATTTTGGTGCACAACCCTCGTGCACTCTACGGAAAATTTAAAGAATACTAATTAATTCAATTTATTTTATGCACGCTCTTTTGGTGCTCAATTGTTTAAAAATTATCATTTTAATGGGCTTAAAATTTGCTATTGCATGGATGAAGCACATTTCAACCCTAAACCCCTATGTCTACATCCCATCCGCATGCATCATTTGAATTAAGTTGCCAAAACTGTGAATATATCATGGCTTCTCAAACCTCTTCGACGGGTTTGCGATGCGGTCATCGGTATTTTTTAGCCACACCAGTGTTGCGAAAAATCACCATGATGTGGCACTACCCCGAAGTCAAGCCACACAATGCGTGTGAGTCGTGGACCCAAGATGTTACGACACCTAGATAAATGATTCAAGCCCAATCATCTCCACCCACATCGTCAGAATAATCCGCAACCGAATCATTTGACGGTTCATCGGCAATAGGAACAAAACCATTGTCGCTGTTATTTGACGAGAGTGAATTTGATTGATCATTACTGGGCCCGTGATGCCCCATCATGTTTTGAATACCTTGATATAAAAATGATCCTGCCACCACACCCACTGCTGTGCTGGCAATCGTGCCCATCATGCCCGACCCCCAAGAACTTTGAGCGACTGGCGCAGCTTGAGGTTGCATGTTTCTAGCGGGTGCGGATTGATTAGAAAATGCAGCGGTTTGCGCAATTGGCGCAGTGGGTTGCCGACCCCAACTATTGCCACCACTCAAAAAACTACTCGCTGGTGTTGTAGCCGCTTGATCTACTTTTGCTTGCAACTCAGCGTTTTTAGCCATGGCCACTTGCAAAGCCATATCGGCACCCATTGCACGTTGCACCAATAAATACAGTGCGTCGGGTTGTTGCGAGCATGCGTCTTTGATTAAGGTTTCAGCGGCTATATCTTTGGGCTCAGCACGCGCTTGTGTCAATTGTTGCAAAAAATTTTGTAATTGGTTGCGTTCTTCTAGTGTCATGACGATCTTTCAATGTTAAATGTAAAAATTCAATCGACTGTTATTTTTTCTTCTCGGACAATCTTGGCCATCGCAGGAATTTCTTCCTTGAGCCATTGCCCAAACTGCTCTGAACTCATGTTGGACGGCTCTGCACCTAATGTATTCAATCGCTCTTTGATATCGGACATTGCAGTGATTTTAAGAAGCTCCGCATTGAGTTTATCAATGATGGATTTGGGCGTGCCAGCAGGCGCCAAAAGACCTTGCCAACTACCGGTTAAAAAACCAGTTAATGTTTCACCCACTGTTGGCACATCGCCCAATTGCGCGTTGCGTTTGGCGCTCGACACTGCAATTAATTTGATCTTGCCAGATTTAACATGCGGATACGTTGCAACCATTCCATTAAAAGTAACATCCACTTGTCCGCCAATTAAATCGGTGATAGCCTGTGCGCCTCCTTTGTAAGGCACATAACCCCAATCGAATCCACTGCGCTTTGCAAACACAACACCAGCCAAATGCGGAGCGCTTCCCATTCCAGCCGCAGCTGCAAAATTAAGTGCGCCTTTTTTGGACTTGGCATAGGCAACCAACTCTGCGGTGGTGTTCGCATGAATTTGTGAACTCACCACCAACAAATGCGGCGAATAACCCACCATGGCAACAGGCGCAAAATCGGTTAAGACATTGAAAGGCAATTTGTACAAAGCAGGACTGATGACTAAATTACCAACGTCCATCAAGATCAAGGTGTAACCATCGGGTGCTGATTTGGCCAATACATCGGCAACCAAGTTGCCATTCGATCCTGGTCTGTTTTCAATCACGACAGGTTGACCCCAAGCTTCGGTCCACTTTTGCCCCACCATTCGAGCAAGCACATCGGAGGTGCCACCTGCAGGAAACGGCACAATAATTTTGATGGGTTTATTGGGATACGACGATGTGGTTTGTGCATGCACAAGCGTTAAACAACAACTGGCCAACGCAATAAATAAATAATGTAAATACTTCATACGATCTCCATTTCACACGACATTGTTTTCACGGATTGTGGATTTAAAAAAACAGAAGAATCGATCTGCTCTTGAGAATAGGTGAGCAGCGCACCAGACAATGCTGTCATCGGCTCCACACAAGCATAAGCAAAATCGGCGGGCATATGAACGACCAAGTGCGCTGCACCTTCGCATTTGAGCTTTAAGTGTTGATCGATCAACAAAGGCCAACTCAGTATACCGCTCCATCCTTGAACGGCTGTTGTCTGCGGTGTGAGTAGATGAATTGATTTTTCACTTTTATCGCTCGCTGATGAATCAAGCATTGGATAATTTAAGCCCTGAGGATTTAAATTGTGCAATGATTTCGCCCGAAACGACAAACTCGGATTGTTTTGCTCAACCACATGAGTCATCGGCAAATAGGGTTGCCAACCGATCAAACGAGGGCGTTGGAATATCTTGACCACCATAACTTTGCAATGCTTTGCGATTCAATGAATCGAAAAGTACAAATACTGCTTTCATTACAAATCCTTAACAACGATCCAAAATACTTTACGTTTTTTGAGCCATCCCCAATCTCTCGATGGTGATTTTTTCGGATTCATAGGTATCACGCGCCCATTTGGTATAGGTTTCGGTATTCATATAAATCACAGGTTGATCATACTTGTCTAATGTTGCGACAACATTAGGATCATCCAAAGTTTTTCTAAACGCATCATGCAATACTCGAACAATGGCAGGGTCCATTCCTTTAGGACCACAAACACCGAAGGGTGAATCCGATACGGTTTTGTATCCCAACTCATCCAAAGTAGGCACTTGCGACCATCTTTTGGTACGCTTACTTCCATAGGTCGCAATCAAACGCAACCTGCCAGAATCCACATGAGGCGCCCATCCCGTTGCATCGCTAGCCGACATAGTATGTCCACCCAAAACCGCTTGCATGTTTTCTGTATTGCCTTTGAATGGAATGTGATTGAGTTGAATACCTGCACGTTGCGCAAATTCTTCAACAGCCAGATGAGGGCTTGTACCCACACCTGTAGATCCATAAGTAAACACACCAGGTTTGGCTTTTGCAAATTCCACCAAATCTTTGATTGTTTTAATGGGTGAATCGGCAGGTACCACCAAACCAAATGTATAACCTGTGAGACACGCGATCCAAGTGAAATCTTTGAGCGTATCAAACTGTGTTTTTTGCATATGCGGTATACGAAACACACCATGGGGTAATTGACTGATCGTATAGCCGTCTGGTTTGGCATTGACCAATTCAACAGCACCCAATGTGCCACCAGCGCCACCTCGGTTATCGACAATAATTTGTTGACCTAATATTTTGCTGACACTTTCGGCCCATGAGCGAATCACAATATCTGTAGAGCCCCCAGCTTGCCAAGGACAAATGAATCGAATGGTTCTTGCTGGATATGCTTGAGAAAAAGCAGGTGCTGCAATAGACGCAGCCAGCAAACCAGAGGTTTTCAAAACTTGTCGACGTGTGAACTGTGAACTCATAGTATCTCCTTATTTAAAAATTCAATACCTAAAAAAAAGCCTGTCGTCGGATAAATAATCATCCTTCAACAGGCTCGTTTTGATGACCCAATTGATTTGGGTTTAATTCATTACAGTCCGCCGTTTTGCTGAGCGACCATCATATACAACATGGGAACAGACAACATGGTGTTGATGCGTGAAGTCAGCATTGCTGTTCTGGCAGCAGCTGCTTTAGCAGCAGGCTCTACTTCAACCATACCCAATGCTTTTTGTTGATTAGGCCAAATAATGAACCACACGTTGAATGCCATGATGAGCGCAATCCACATGCCGATACCAATGGCAACAAAGGGTTGACGCAATCCAAGCGCCTGACCGATATAGCCATTCATCCATGCAACCAAAATGCCAGTTGCAACTGTTGCTAAGGCTGCGTAACGAAACCAAAATAAGGCCGTTGGCGCGATAACTTTGCTTACAGCAGGTTTTTGCTCGTCAGGAATCTTGGGCATCGATGGAATTTGTACAAAGTTAAAGTACCACAACAAACCAATCCACATCACGCCACTGACCACGTGCAACCAACGCATCACAAATGCGCCCCAAGCGTGATTCATAACTGTTGGCTGATTGGCCACCAAAACAATGATGATCAACAGAACGACGCCTGCGATCACGGTGTACAACAAAGATTGCAAAATTTTACTCATGAATTAGTCCTCTGATTGAAAGAATGAACCCAAACGTTTTACAACAAATTAGGTTTAATGTCAATTTTAACCTTTTACCAATGCCCAGCGTTCGTGGTCTCGCCATTGCCCTCCCTTTTTTAAAAATTTGGGACTAAAGCCTTCTTTTTGAAAGCCGCACGCTTGAACTAACGCTTTAGATGCTTGGTTATTAGGTTGGATGTTGGCCTCCAAGCGATGTAACTTCAATCGACTAAATGCAATTTTTATGACTCGCTGCACAGCCTCTCGCATCAATCCTTGGCCAATCAACCCTACAAATCCAAAGTAAATGATGTAGCTGTTTTTGAAGTCACCCAAAAAAATATCACGTAACTCAACAATACCGACCATCTCATTGCTTTCTTTTTGAATCACTAAAAAAGCCAGGTCATCCTCAGTGTTCATTTCTTTGACGTAATCTTTAAATGCGCTTTGTGTTTGAGGAACCTGAACCCACGGGCGATGAATACGTCTGCTTTGACGCACCTGTTTTAAAAATTGTTCGCCGTCACTCAACTTCAATGAACGAACATAAATACGTGGTGTACTGGACATAAAACTTATACGAAAAAAGACTACTTATTAATCATAACATTCAATGTATCATTCTGAAATCCCAACCATTTATAAGCAATACATTATGGACAATCGTTACATCATGGCCGGTGTCATGGGCTGGCCTGTATCTCAGTCACGCTCTCCAGTGATTCATAACCACTGGATTAAAAAATACAACCTCAAAGGCGCGTATGGTTTGTTTGCCGTACAACCCGCCGATATCGACAAAGCTGTGCAAGGTCTTCGAACCCTTGGTCTTGCAGGTTGTAATCTCACCCTGCCCCACAAAGTGGATGCCATGAAATTCATGGATTACATTGACCCACTGGCCAAACGCATGGGCGCAATCAATACGATTGTTGTACAAGCCGATGGTGCGTTACATGGTTTTAATAACGATGGTTTTGGTTATATCCAAAGCTTAAAAGATGCGAAACCCAATTGGCGAGCAGACGAAGGTCCAATCGCTGTGCTCGGTGCAGGTGGTGCAGCACGAGCCATTGTGCTGAGTTTGATTGATCAAGGTGCAAAAGAAATTCGTTTACTCAATCGCACCAAAGCCAAAGCCGATTTATTAGCGCAAGAATTTGGCAAACCCATTTCGGTGTTTGATTGGTCAGAAAGAAACAATGCCATTGCAGGTTCTGCACTATTGATCAACACCACCAATCAAGGGATGTATGGACAACCCGAATTAGACATCAACCTCAAAGAATTGCCCTCTTGGACATTGGTATCGGATGCGATTTATGTGCCACTGGAAACTCCATTTTTATTGAGCGCAAAAAAACGAGGCAACACCACAGTCAATGGACTGGGCATGCTTCTCAATCAAGCCAGACCTGCATTCAAAGCATGGTTTGGGGTGATGCCAGAAATCACCGACGAATTGCGACAAGCCATTCAAGCCACTTTTTAACGTGTCTATTTTTGACGAACCCAAAATTGATGCGCACTGCCATCTATTGGCACCGCTTCAATTTCCTTATTCGGCAGATGCACTCTACAAACCGCAAGGCCAAGAGATAGGTGATCAGTCTTACTTCTCGCATGTCATGAACAGTTATGGCGTGCAACACGCATTACTGGTGGGACCCAATTCAGGCTACAACTTAGACAACACTTGCATGTGTCATGCCTTAACCACCGACCCTCAGCGATTTAAAGGCATTGCAGTGGTGCCCAATGATGCGAGCAGCGAACAACTCTGCGCATTACAAAAACAAGGCGTGGTGGGTGTGGCTTTCAACTCTTCATTTTGGGGTACTTCGTTTTACAAAGACATTGAGCCCTTGCTTCATCGTCTCAAAGAATTAAATATGTATGCGCAGTTTCAAGTAGAAGCAGATCAATTGCTCGACTTCTCTGCCATGATTGAGCGCAGTCAAGTGCGTGTATTGATTGATCACTGCGGCAGACCGGTGCCTGCCAAGGGCGTGAATCAAGCAGGGTTTGCAGCACTTTTAAAATTAGGAAAAAAAGGTCAAGCGTTTGTCAAAATTTCTGGCTTCGCCAAATTTTCTGCGCTTGCCTACCCTTTTGATGACACCACAATATTTGTTGAAAAATTAGTCGATGTATTTGGATTATCCAATTGCATGTGGGCGTCTGATTGGCCGTATCTCAAAGCTTCACCTCGCTTGGATTATGGATGCATACTTCAATTGGTGGCCAAACAATTTTCAGTAACCGAGCGTCATAAGCTGATGTGGTCAACAGCCGATGACTTGTTTGGTTTTTCTTATGCGGGCAAATAACCTTCAACGGATAAATAACGCTCACCCGTGTCGTAATTAAATCCCAATACCGATGCGCCTGCAGACAAATCGGGTAATTTTTTGGCAATCGCAGCCAACGTCGCACCCGAAGAGATACCCACCAGCATGCCTTCTTCTTTGGCGCATCGACGACCGTATTCACGTGCTTCTTCAGCATCGACTTGAATCACACCGTCTAACAATTCAGTTAATAAATTTTGGGGAATAAAACCAGCGCCAATGCCTTGAATCGGATGAGGTGACGGTGCACCACCCGAAATAACAGGCGAGGCTTGAGGCTCAACTGCAAACACCTTGAGTTTGGACCATTTGGCTTTTAATACTTGCGCGACACCACTCAGATGCCCTCCAGTTCCCACACCCGTGATAATGGCGTCTAGACCTTCGGGAAAGTCGGCCAAAATTTCTAGAGCGGTGGTACGCGCATGCACTTCAATGTTGGCTGGATTTTCAAATTGTTGGGGTATCCATGCGCCAGGAATTTGTGATGCGATTTCTTGCGCACGTGCAATCGAGCCTTTCATGCCTTTTTCACGCGGTGTTAAATCAAAAGTTGCGCCGTATGCAAGCATGAGTCTTCTACGCTCAATGGACATGCTGTCTGGCATGACCAATATTAATTTGTAACCTTTGACGGCAGCAACCATTGCCAAGCCAACTCCTGTATTGCCCGAAGTGGGCTCGACAATCGTGCCGCTCGCTTTGAGTTGTCCTGATTTTTCGGCAGCCTCCACCATGGCCAATGCAATGCGGTCTTTGATAGAGCCCCCTGGGTTGCTTCTTTCGGATTTGATCCATACGTTTGCTTGGGATCCGAACAATCGATTGATACGAACGTGTGGTGTATTTCCAATAGTGTCAAGAATGTTATTAGCTTTCATATTTCAATTTCCTTTTGTGATGGATGTGATTGTGTCAGTTTTTGTTGAATTAGGGTTGGCGTTGAATTTCAAACGGTAGCGTACGACCCCAAGCCCACAATTCACCGCTCATGGTGTTTTGATTCAATGTGGCTTGCACAGTAAACAAACTATCGTCGGATGCAACAAACTGAAAACGAATTTGCGCTCCTTTGATTTGTGCGCCTAGCAATGGCTTTTGCTGGCCCGCATAAGTGATGGTGCCTCCAATGCTTTGAAACTGTTGATCGATTTGAATGCGCGCATCCAACTTGGCGTCTGAGTCTTTGAGATGCCAAACTCCTTTTACATTAGCAGGCACGATCCATAAAAATGCTTTTTCTTTACCATCGGTATAAAACTGATCGTGCTGCCACTCGCCCATATCAAACTCATGCGAAACAACGCGCGTCCCAGGTTTCATTTGTAAAAGCGTGGTCCTGAGTTGCAAATTAAGCTCAGGCAACAAATACATTGTCACGACCGTTGCTTTAGAAAAATCTTCTACAAAAATATCACCCTTGATGATATTGACTTTGTCGCCCACGCCCGCTTGTATAGCGTTCTTTTTTGCAAAGTCGGCTAGCTTTTGGTGGTATTCAATACCGACCGATTGCACGCCATACACCTTCGATGCAGTGATAGGAATAATTCCGTCGCCCGCTCCCAAATCATAAACAACATCATCGCTTTTAATTTGCGCCATCGCCAACATTTGATTAACTAAATTTTGCGCGGTTTGCAACCACATCACGTCTTTACCCATTTGCCCACGCATGGGTTTGTAATCGCTATCTGCATTTGTGCTTTGCGTTGCACAAGCGCCTAAAAACATACAAAGAAATAAAGCAAGTAATTTAATTTTCATGATGAGACTACGTTGAAGTGGAAGTGAGAACAGTACAAACGTCAACCCATTGACCCTGCGTGAGTTGTGCCAACTGTTGGGTGCTGATGCGAATGGCACTATTGATAGAACCTGCGGCGGGCCAAACTTCATCATAAGTCTGAAGCGATTGATCCAGATAAATAGGTAATGCTTGGGCCAATCCAAATGGACACACGCCACCAACAGGATGACCTGTTAATTGCACCACGTCATCTGCTGACAACATTTTTCCTTTGCCCATCACCGCTTTGAATTTTTGATGATCGATACGAGCCACTCCACTGGCTACCAACATAATCACATCGCCTTTTGCAAGCCGAAAAGCCAATGTTTTGGCAATTCGGCCCGGTTCAACGCCGTGCGCCTGTGCCGCCAAGGCGACAGTGGCTGTACTCTCTTGGGTTTCAAAGATAGGCATGTTTATTTGACGATCTATGAAGTATTGACGGACAGATTCGAGACTCATGGCTTGTTTTGTTAGAAAATGCTTGTTTTTGTCGGAATTCACCGTCGACACCAGCGGAGCAATGCATCTTGAATTCTCTCACTTCCAAACTGCTGTTTGCAACCACTATCTTTATCAGTGCGTTTGCATTGTTCTTGGTGCAACCTATTATTGCCAAACAAATTCTGCCTTGGTTTGGCGGCTCTGCAACTGTTTGGGCTATTTGCATGGTATTTTTTCAAATGACCTTGCTGATTGGTTACGCCTATTCAGATTTTGTGTCGCATCAGTTAAAGCCCATTCATCAAGTGATCGTTCATGTGATTTTGCTTTTGGTGAGTCTTTCTTTTTTACCCATCGTCGCCAACTCGCAATGGAAGCCTACAGGTGATGAAGACCCATCTTGGCTCATTATCAAACTTTTGATATTTACCATTGGGCTGCCTTATTTTTTGCTATCCACGACAGGCCCACTGATTCAGTCTTGGGTTGCACGCACTTTTACTGATTCAAGCGTGTATCGTTATTTTTCATTGTCTAACCTGGCGTCTTTGCTTGCACTCATTTGCTATCCCTTTTTAATTGAATCGCGTGCAGCCATTGAAGGACAAGCTTATATGTGGTCTGTGGCTTATGCCATTTTTGTATTGGCATGCATAGGTTCTGGCATTTATTTCTTACGACATGTACAAAATAATATTACACCATCAAAAGAAGAGTCCTCTTTAACAAATGATGCAACCACATCTACGATTGGATTTAAAAATTATTTTTTGTGGATTGCACCTTCTTGCATGGCGTCTTGGATGTTGATGGCGATTACTAATCACATCACACAAAACGTAGCATCTATTCCCTTCTTGTGGCTCTTGCCCCTCACTCTCTATCTACTCACTTTCGTTCTTTGCTTTGAAAGCGATCGCTGGTATCGACCCATCATTGTGTGGCCCATCACTGCTGTTCTAATGGGTTTATGCGCTTATGGCTTAAATAATCGCAGTGTGGGTGCTGATATTTGGGTGGCTATCCCGCTTTATGCAGCTGCCTTGTTTTTTGTTTGTATGGTCATGCACGGAGAATTATCCAGCATGCGACCCTCTTCTCAATATTTAACTCGCTTTTATTTGATGGTGTCGGTGGGCGGCGCCATGGGTGGCTTCATGATCAGTTGGATGGCGCCACGTGTTTTGGCAGCGTACTACGAACTCGGCATCGGCTTGGCATTGGTTGCATTGCTCATGACGATTTTGATTCAATGGAAATCAGTCAAAGTAATCGCACTGAGTTTGAGTATTTTTTGCGGCGCTTATCTATACCTACAAATTGAAGACGACTTCAATGGTGCACGTTGGATTGGTCGCAATTTTTATGGAACATTGATCACCGCTGACGTGACCGATGGACCTGCGATTGAACACAAACGGTTGCTAATCCATGGATCGATCAAACACGGCGAGCAATACCTTGACGCTTCACGCAAAAAAGAAGCGACCGCCTATTACGGTGCCACGTCAGGCGTGGGCTTGGCGATCGCCAACACGCAGCAACACAATCAAAAAGTGGGCGTCATTGGGTTGGGCGCTGGCACATTGGCTGTATACGGTAAAAAAGGCGATGTCTATCTCCTATACGAACTCAATCCCGATGTGATTGAAATTGCCAATAAAGAATTTAGTTTTTTAAAAGACAGCGATGCTACGATTACAACCGTGTTGGGTGACGCAAGACTGTCACTCGAAAAAGAAGCTATCCAGCAATTTGACGTATTGGCGGTTGACGCATTCACGGGCGACTCAATACCCGTGCACTTGGTGACGCAGCAAGCCATGACTTTGTATTGGAAGCATATGAAGCCGCAAGGCATCATTGCATTTCATGTAACCAACCAATACCTCAATCTTGCGCCCGTTTTGGTCAATATTGCTAAGCAACAAGGATTGCATTACGCTCTCATCAAGGACGTGACCGATAACCCGTCGTTGCGCGACACCGATTGGATATTGATTGCAAAAGATCCATCAGTGCTAGAACAAACAGCGATACGCAAAGCGACGGGTCAGATCACTCCAATACCTAAACTAGGCATTTGGAGTGATGACTTCAATAACTTGCTTGAAGTGACCAAGTGATAGATGCAACTATTTTTTTGACGGTAATTGGTAATTCCGGTTGGTAGTTGCTTGTATTTGACCTTGATATTTGTCTTAATCAGCATGGTCACTTGATGATTGGAAATTGTTTTCACACATTTCAGCCTCGCCGTCCTCTTAAAAAGACGCATGTTATGTACCATAACTGATTTCAACTATTGGATCAAATAATTGGGGGGAATTAGTCTGGTCGTTACTGTTAGTTATAGATTGATTTTTTTTGTTCAGAAATAGCAGTCTCCGCATCGATAAGGATTATTTTTTTGTCATTGGCAAATCAACCATCACTGGCTGTCCTGGCACTGTACATCCTTGATCGCAGCATTTCCCAGGTTGTTTATTTTGCGTGATTGCGCGATTTTTTATATGAGCCAATGGATGCGGCGTCTCTCCAATGCCCCTTTCCAAAATGCGCTCAACCAATTCCACTTTAGATCCAATGGGGTAGTTGCGATAGATTTCTTGCTTCATCGCCGCAGGTGAACCACCACCGTGCAAGCTAATCACGGAATACCATCCGCCCTGATAGCCTGCTGTTAAATCTTCAATTAAACGCGCGGCCTCTATGCGTTGCTCGTACGGCACTTGCGGATTAGCACGCAGAACATCGCTTAATTTTCCTGATGTTTCTGGGTTGTGATCTTCATCGGGTCCAGGCAAAGTCACAATCAAACCACCACTCACATAATGCGCAATTCGGTGCATTTCATAAATTTTTGTTGCTAACAATAATTTTCCAATATTACTAAATACGGGATCAGGCATAAACGATTGACTAAAGGGATCTGCTTTTCCATACACACTGGCGGCTACACCGCATGCAAAAAAACTCTCAGTAATGGTGATGAGTTCCACCATTTGATCTTTGAGATGGGTTTCATTTTCTGGATTAAAACCATTGGCCTCGCACATCAATGCACCAGCACCAATGAGCAAATCTCCAAAACCTGCGCGAGCCGCAATACATGTTTGGCGATGATGCGTGGCGTAGTTGTAGGTGAGGTGATGGCTGTGCTCCCAATCGCCCGCATAAAAAACCTGGTCCATTGCAACAAAGACCTTGTCAAACATCACCACTGCCGTGGTCTGGCCATACTTGCTGCTAAAGGGCGCGGCGCCATGTTCGAGTTTTTCTCCAGGTCGCCCCGCAGGCCTGGCCACGATGGTTATACCTGGTGCATCAATGGGTACAGCACAGCACACTGCGAAATCTTTGTCTTGCTCGCTCATGTTGCGACAAGGCATGACCAATAACTCATGCATGTAAGGTGCACCTGTCACGATTGCTTTTGTTCCACTAATAATAATGCCGTGCTGACCGTTGTGTTTGGCGTTGTAATCAACCACGTGCACATATGTGTCAACATTGGATTGTTGATGTGGTCGCTTGCTTCGATCGCCTTTTGCATCTGTCATCGCCACACCCAACACCAAATCTTGATCTTGAATGCGATGCATGTAATTCAAAAATTTATCGGTGTGCGTCGTGATACCTTTTGCATCATCTAATCTGGCAGACACTTGCGCCAATGAATTGAGCGCGTCGTGCGTGAGGTAGCGTTGCGCACAACCTGTTTCTTGACATATCAAGCGCACGGCTTCGAGTTTATTGAGCAAATCACCCGAACTCATGTTGATGTGACTCATACGATTGACGCGCTTACCGCTGGTCGATTGAACAGCCGTCATCAAGATCTGGTATTGCTCTTTGAGTGCGTAGTCGTAGGTCAGCGCTAAGGCATTGATACCTGGTTGTAATGCGCGTTCATCAGCAACACTTTGAACGCGTTGTCCATCAATAAATACAACGGGTTTATAACGTTTGAGTGATTCGCGGTAATCTTGTCCCGACATTAAAAAAGAATTGGACGTATGGGTATTCATGATGTGCACCTTCAGATTATGAATTTCATTTTAGAGGTATGTTGCAAATAAAAAATATTTGAACTTTTGTGTTCACCAATTGTCGGTTGATCTCTTGCGTTATGCTCTTGGATATGAATTCATTTCATTTTTACAAACCCAGCGAGGGTCATGGTTTAGCCCACGATCCTTTCAATGCCATCATTGCGCCACGGCCAATTGGATGGATCTCTTCCAAAAGTATCGATGGCGTTTTGAATTTAGCGCCTTACAGTTTTTTCAACGGCTTTAATTACATCCCGCCTATTTTGGGGTTTTCTAGTGTGGGCAGAAAAGATTCACTCAACAACATTGAAGCAACGGGTGAGTTTGTTTGGAATATGGTGAATAAACCATTGGCCGAGCAAATGAACATCACTTCATCGGGTGTTGGCCCAGAAGAAGATGAGTTCAAACTGTCGGGTTTAACACCCATCAAAGGACAAGTCGTCGATGTGCCGCGTGTGGGCGAAAGTCCCGTGTCCTTTGAATGCAAGCTCACTCAAATTGTTCAACTGCAAAACAAAGAAGGTGGCTTAATCAAAACTTGGTTGGTATTGGGCGAAGTAGTCGGCGTACATATCAATCAAACATTACTCATTAATGGTGTGTTTGATACCTCACTGGCAGGGCCCATCACACGCGGTGGTGGTCCTGCCGATTATTTCAGTATCGGTCCTGAGCAACGATTTTTAATGAACCGACCCGAAGGTTGGAATCGTCCAAACAAATAATCAGAGCAACATGCCGCCTTGCGGTTGCAAGCCCAATGCACTTTGGCCGTAAGCGGCGGCGTGCACATCCCATGTGAGTCCAATATGCGAAGACGCTGCATGGATATCTCTGAATTGTCTTTGCAAAGGCAAATGCAATGACAGGCCTGCCGCGCCTGCGGCTGGCATCAACGCATCAATAGCTCTAACAGCCAAGCTGGTTGCAAATGCGGCGTTTCGCTTCCAACGCAATTTGGTTTCCATGCTTGGAAATTCACTGTCTTGGACCGCATTTTCTAAATCAGTCCAATCGCGTCTCACTACAGTTTCTGCAAATTCAACACATGCAGCCGCTTCTGCAATGCGCGCTTGCACCGATGACAACTCGGCAATGCGCGAACCTGTATAGGTGCCTGCGCGATTACGCATGGTCTGGGTGAATTGCTCAACAGCGGCTTTTGCTGTGCCCAACGGAACAATCGATAAGACATAAGCAAATGCGGCGAAAGTGGGCATTTGAAATAATTTGTTGCTGTACAACTTGGCGCCTGGCAAGTTTTGTCCTGCTGCAAAAATTTCTGCAGACACACTGCGATGCTCAGGAACAAATGCACCTTCCATTTGCACATCGTGACTGCCCGTACCTGTTAGTCCATAAGCCTGCCAGTTGTCTAAACTTTTAAAGTCTGATTGTGGAATTAAAAAGAAACGACGTTGAGGTGCGCCACCATTTTGTTCGGTCATTGCACCCACCAACATCCAAGTGGAGGCGTCAACGCCACTGCCAAAAGGCCATTTGCCACTGACTTGATATCCACCCGCAACAGGCGTGGCTTTACCGCAAGGAAAAGCCAAACCCGTTGCGGCCAATGCAAAAGGATCATCAGCCCACATATCTTCTTGCGCTTGCAGTTCAAACTGTCCGATGTTCCAAGAGTGCGAAGCTAAGTTGGAATAAACCCATGCCGTTGACGAACAACCTTTGCAGACTTCTAAAACCACGTCCATCAAAACACCCAAACCCAACTCAGATCCCCCATAACGTTTGGGTTGCATCAAACGCAACAAACCTGAATCATTGAGCTCTTTAATGCTTTCTTGCGGTATGCGTCGAATTTGTTCTGCGTGCGCTGCACGTTCGGCCAAACGGGGTGCAATTTTTTTGGCAGCTTCAATGGCTTGTTGCGCCGTGAGCACGGGCGCATTAAGTGCCATATTTTTGGGATTAGATAAAACTCGGAGATTCATGGTTGATGTCCTTATCCATTGACCTTGAGATAAACCGCATACAGAGATGTAGTTCCACAAATGAACAGTCGGTTGCGTTGCAATCCGCCGAACGTGAGATTGGCCACCATCTCAGGAATCTTAATTTTACCGATGAGTTTACCGTCTTGTCTGTAGCACAAGACACCTTCGGCACAACTCGTCCACAGGCGGTCGGCGCGATCGATGCGAAATCCATCGAAAAACCCGCTCGGGCACATGGCAAACACCTTGGAATTGCTGATGCTTTGCCCCGATGAATCGACGTCAAAGCGGCGGATATGCTTGGGTCGTGTAGGGCCTTCGGTGCCACCGCTATCAGCAATAAATAAATGTTTTTCGTTGCTTGAAAAAGCCAAGCCATTGGGATGGTCAAAATCCGTGGCAACTTGTGTGACTTGATGCGTGTGCGGATCGATGCGATACACATGACATCCGTCTTGTTCCATCTGATCGACTTTGCCTTCGTAATCAGCGATGATGCCGTAGTCAGGGTCCGTGAACCAAATGGAATCGTCAGACTTCACAACAACATCATTGGGTGAGTTGAGTTTTTTGCCATTGAATTGATCGGCCAATACGGTGATTGATCCGTTGTGCTCGGTACGCGTGACGCGACGATTGAAATGTTCGCACGTAATAAGTCGTCCTTGGCGATCAACCGTGTTGCCATTGGCAAAACCCGAAGGCTCGCGAAAAACAGAAACCACGCCATTGGTTTCATCGTATTTCATGATACGGTTATTGGGCAAATCGGACCACAACAAACAACGCCAAGCCCCAAACCATGCGGGGCCCTCAGACCATCTGCCGCCCGTCCACAGTCTCTCCACACGCGCATGGCCAACAAAACAGCCAGCAAACTCGGGTTCGATCACCTCAAAGCCACTGCCTTCAATTTCCCCATAAAACATGGTTTATCCCTTGATTCTTAATGTGTGCAAAAATTTAACAGAATTTACGCCACTTGGGTGCAAAATCCAATTGTCCTTCTTATCTCACTAGGAAAGCAGTTATGAGCATCAAAACCGGGTTATTAAGCGATCGCGCACCTTATCAAGCCATTGTCGATAGACCTCGATTGGTGATGCCCGACGACACGCGCATGTTGGTTTGGATTATTGTGAATGTCGAGCATTGGACGATTGAGCGCACCATGCCTCGCTCTGTTTTAACGCCGCCTATGGGTCAACCCTTGATGCCAGACCTACCCAATTGGTCGTGGCATGAGTACGGCATGCGAGTGGGGTTTTGGCGATTATTTGATGCCTTGCAGCAACGCGGCATCTTCCCCACCATGGCCATCAATGGCATTGTGTGCGAGTCCTATCCAACGATCCCGCAAGCCGCTCTTCAAGCCGATTGGGAATTCATGGGTCATGGTTATATCCAAGGGCCGATGCACAAAGTCGATGATCAAGTTCAAGCGATTGATCACACCATGCAAGCGATTAAAAAATTCACAGGCAAAGCGCCTGCAGGATGGGAGAGTCCAGGACTCACCGAAACAGACGAAACCTTGGATTATTTATCTGCGGCTGGAATTTCTTATGTAGCCAATTGGGTATTGGATGATTTACCCACATGGCTTCATGCCAAACCCAAGCCCGTACTTTCTGTGCCTTACACGGTGGAACTCAATGACATACCGATAATGGCGATTCAAAATCACCGCAGTGATGAGATGTATCACCGCGGCGTTTTACAACTCGATCGTTTGTGGCGTGATGCAGAAAAAATTCCACGTGTAATGGCTATCAGCGTTCATCCCTACATCACGGGTGTGCCGCATCGCATCGATGCGTTCGAAAAATTATTGGATGCGTTACTTGCTAAGCCTCAAGTCAAAATAATGACTGGCGAAAAAATTGCACAGTGGTACAGCCAACAAGTGCCTGCACCCACTGCGAGTTAATGGATTGATTAAATTTTTGTAAATTTTTTCAAGATACGTACAAAGTCATCGGGGCGTTGTGCGCTTGAAATGTGACCACAAGGATCTAATACCTCGAGTTGGCTACCCTTAATCTGCTGAGCCATGAGCTCCATCTCAATGGGTGGTGCGCCTTGATCTTGAGCACCTGCTAAAAGCAAAACAGGAATTTCTATTTTATGCAAATCATCCATCAATGCAATTTGTTGAATCGCACGAATACAAGTTTCAAATCCAGCAGCCGAATTATTAGCAACAATTTTGGCCATGGCATTCATGATGACAGGTTGCGCATCAATGTAATCTTTGCTAAACCAGCGAGCAATTGTGGGTTGAGCCAAAGCTGCCATGCCCGACGCACGCGCCACATCAATGCGTTGATTCCACGCGTCGATGCCTGCTTGATCGATACGACCTCTGCAATTACAGGCCATCAAACCCAACAAGCGATTGGGATGGCTCAAAGCCAAGGTGAGACCCGTCATACCGCCCAATGAAATCCCTGCAAAAAATGCTTTGTCGGCTTTAGCTGCGTCCATCACGGCCAATGCGTCGTCGGCCAAAACACTCAAATGAATATTTTTGACTTCACATGTGCTTTGACCATGCCCACGCGTGTCATAAGTAATAACCCGAAAGTCTTTTGATAATTGCGGCAGAACCCACTGCCACATCTCGCGGTCAGTAGCCAATGAATTGGAAAGTACCAATGAAGGGCCTTGAAGATTGCCTTGAATGACGTAAGCGATTTTGGCGCCATCGGGACGGTTAATAAATTGTGCAGTGGTCATGGTTGTCTCTTGAAATGTTGGAATGTATGAACAGGAAGACCCAAATTGTAGAGCTTTATTGGATTTGTTTCTATTAAGATGATGACACTAACAGGAGACACAAATGACCGCACAAAAAACAAAACCAACAGTGGGCGTGATTGGATTGGGCATCATGGGCTCGTCTATTTCTTCCAACCTCCAACAAACGGGCTTTGAAGTCTATGGTGTGGAACTCAACGCGGCAACGCGAAAAAAAATGAAACCTTTGCTCACGCATGTGGATGCGGATGCCAAAGATTTACTGTTATACACATCCAAAATTATTTCTTCACTGCCATCGACACAAGCCTTAATGCAAGTTTGTCAAACTTTATGTGAAGCCAAAAAACATCACAAGATCAAAGGCACACCGATTTTGGTAGAAGCCAGCACCTTTCCTCTTAAAGACAAACAACAAGCCAAAGACATGCTCCTCGAAAGCGGAATCCACATGATTGATGCGCCTTTATCGGGAACAGGCGCACAAGCCAAAACCAAGGACCTCAGCATTTATGCCAGCGGTAAAGCATCGGACGTCAAAGCATTTGACGCCATTTTTAATGGCTTTGCACGCAGTCATTATTTTGTGGGTGAATTTGGCAATGGCATGAAAATGAAATTGGTAGCTAACTTATTAGTCGCGATTCACAATGTTTCAACCGCTGAAGCGATTTTGTTTGGCCAACAACTCGGTCTTGAATCAAAAAGCTTGGTCAACATCATTGGCTCAGGTGCTGGTAGTTCACGTATGTTTCAAGTGCGCGGCCCCATGATGACTTCTCGCACGTGGAAACAAGCAACGATGAAAAATGATGTCTGGCAAAAAGACATGTCGATCATCTATGAAGCACTCAATGATATGAAATTACCAGCGCCCTTATTTACGGCATGCATTCCTATTTATCACGCAGCCATGTCGCAAGGACATCAATTGCACGACACTGCTTCGGTGTATGCCGTGTTAGAAAAAATGGCAGGCGTCGATCGCTGATTGCGAATTAAATTTTCCCGAGTGCAGACAACACGCGCTCGGGCGTGAAGGGTTGCACGCTCACACTCGCATTCAATGGTGCAATGGCGTCATTGATGGCGTTCATCACCGCTCCTGGCGCACCCGCTGTGCCCGCCTCTCCCGCGCCTTTGGCACCGAGCTCTGAAGTCTTAGTCGGTGTCTCCACATGTCCCAACACAATATCGGGCATCTCCCCCGCCATCGGCACCAAATAATCAGCCATCGAACCATTGAGCAATTGTCCATCTTCGCTGTAAATACATTCTTCAAACATGGCGCCACCAATACCTTGCACAATACCGCCGCGAATTTGTTCATCCACCAGCATGGGGTTGATGATGGTGCCGCAATCTTCAACGCACCAATGTTTGAGTAACTTAACAAAACCTGTTTCGATATCGACTTCAACATACGAGGCTTGAATGCCATTGGTAAATGTAAAACCATATTCGCGAGGCGTGTAATGACGCGTCACCGTGAGTTCCGATTGAAAATCCATAGGTAATGTATCGGGCCTGAAATAAGCAACGCGCCCGACTTCATTGATCGACATGTGCTCTTGCCCTGTGAGCTTGTCAATCACCACACCATTGCTCATGTCTAATGTGGCAACTTCCACTTTAAGAATCGCAGCAGCAACTGCCAATATATGTGTACGCAATACTTTGCCTGCTTGTAATACGGCCTCACCACCAATGCCTGCACCGCGTGAAGCCCATGTGCCGCCACCATAGGGCGTTACACCTGTATCGCCCGTAATCACACGCACATTGGCAACATCAACACCCACAGCACTCGCAGCAATTTGCGCAAAGATTGCTTCAGTTCCTTGACCTTGCTCAGTGACGCTAACCAATACATTGATCATGCCTGCAGGATCTAATCGAACCGTTGCACCGTCTTGCGCAGAGATACGCGCACCTCCCACGCCATAAAACGCAGGAGATGGATTAGTCACTTCAATCATGGCGGCCAATCCAATGCCGCGATAAATTCCTTTGCCACGCAACTGTTGTTGCTCTTCGCGTAATTTTTTGTAATCCATCAATTGCATCAATTGATCAAGGCATTGATGATGCGAGAGTTTTTCAAATTTAATGCCAGACGGAAATGTATAAGGATAAGCGTCATCGGCAATTAAATTTCTTCTGCGAAATTCAGCGGGATCCATACTAATTTTTCTTGCAGCCTCATCCACAATACCTTCTGTGATGGCAACAGCAATTGGGTGTCCCACCGCTCTGTATTGGCAAGTGACATTTTTATTGGTAAACACCACGTCTAAACTGGCTTTGTATTGTTGGTGCTTGTAAGGGCCGCCTGTGAGGTTGACCACTTGATTGCCTTCAATTCCACTGGTTCTAGGGTAAACCGAGTAAGGGCCAATACCCGTTAAATCAACCATATCAAATGCCAACATGTCACCTTGCTTTGTACAAGCCAATTTGATTTTGACTTTGTGTTCGCGCGCATGGATATCGGTTAAAAATGATTCAATCCGATCAGCCATGAATTTAACTGGACGTTTGAGCATCACTGCAATTGCAGCAGTAGCCATCTCGTCGGCATACACGTGCACTTTGATACCGAACGATCCGCCCACATCTTTACAAATCACACGCACATTGGATTCTGGAATATTGAGATGACGCGAAAAAATATCTTGCATCATATTGGGCGCTTGCGTGCCTTGATACACCGTGAGTAAATTTTCTGCAGGGTTGTAATCAGCAAGGATGGCGCGTGGCTCGTTAGTCACACCTGTATGGCGACTAAATACATATATTTTCTCTACCACCACATCGGCTTTTGAAAACACATCGTCAAAACCTTCGGTTTTTAATTCACGATGAAAACACAGGTTGTCACCCAAATCGGGATGAATCACGGTCTTGCCTTCTAAGGAAGCATCCATATCGGTCACAGCAGGCAACACGTCCCAATCGGCTTGCACATGATCGAGTGCGTCTTCGGCTTGCCGACGCGTTTGTGCAACGATAGCGGCAACCGCTTCACCCTGCCAACACGCGCGCTCGGGAGCAATTGCATATTGCGGTGCAGATCGAATGCCTTTGAGATGACCCAACACACCGACCCATGGTGTACAAAATTGTGCGACGTCATGACCATCAAACACAGCAACAACACCCGGTTGTTTGCGAGCTTGCGTTAAATCCAAATGTTTGATGCGCGCGTGTGCATGCGGACTTCTAAAAAAAACCACGTGTACCAAACGAGGCATGCGCAAATCATCCAAATAAGTACCGCGGCCTTGTAATAATTTTTTCGCGCCAGTGCGCGGTACACTTTGACCTATATAATTGATTTGTGTTTTAACACCGTCTGTTTTAACTGGGATTTCGTTGCGTGCATTCATGACGATGCTCCTTGCTTCAAAACCGATTCGATAGCGTCAACAATGGCTTGGTAACCAGTGCACCGACAATAATTGCCAGAGATTAATTCTTTGATTTCATCGCGTGTGGCGTGTGGGTGATGCTTGGTAATTTCCAAAGCAGTGAGTAACATACCTGACGAGCAAAAACCGCATTGAAACGCATTGTGTTTTAAAAATGAGGCTTGCAGCGCTTGTAATTCGCCACTCTCCGATAAACCTTCGATGGTTTGTACATGTTTGCCATTGGCTTGCACAGCCAACGTTAAACACCCTCTCACCAGTTGACCATCGACCATCACTTGGCACGCACCACACACTCCGTGCTCGCATCCCAAGTGTGAGCCCGTAAGTCCTAGGTCTTCGCGCAAATAATCAACCAAATGCATACGAACGGGTACTTGTGCATCGACAGTTTCACCATTCACCACAAACTGGGTGTGCATGCAACGATCAGACATGTTGTTCTCCTGCTTGCATCAATGCGCGTGACAACAACACACGCGCCAATTGTTTTTTGGTAGCGGTATTGCCCTGCAAATCACCCGCTGGGTTGAGATCTTTGTCCAATGCTTTTTGTGCTTGAGCAATGCTCGATGCGTCAATGGTTTCACCCTCCATGGCTTCCATCGCCAATGGAGCCAACACAGGCTTGTCATCCACAGACATATAGGCCAAGGCGCAATCGCTCACCGTTTTGCCCTTAAGAGTGAAGGCCGCGGCCAAACCCACTATGGCGTAATCGCCTTTTCTTCTGGACAACTCTAAAAAAACAAATCGTTGATCGCTGGTCGCTACTGGAAATTCAACAGCAACCAAAATTTCATCGGGCTTAACCGCTGTGCGATACAAGCTGATGAAGAAGTCCCGCGCACTCACACGTCGCTCTGACTTTGCACTCTTTAAAATCAATGTGGCGTTAAGTGCCAAAGCCACTGCAGGATATTCAGCAGCGGGGTCACCCAACGCCAAACTACCACCGATCGTGCCTTTGTTGCGAATGGCTAAGTGTGCAACGTGTGGCACGGCTTGCGCAAGCAATGGTATATGTTGTTGAACAACAGCAGATGTGAGAATGTCGTGATGCGTAGTGAGCGCACCGATACGAACAGTATTTTTTGTATGCTCGATGCCGCGCAGTTCGTGCAAATCGCCAATGTCAATCAACATTTGTGGATTAGCCATACGCAAATTCATCACCGCTAATAAACTTTGACCACCCGCCAAAATTTGTGCCGATTCGCCATGTAGTTTTTGCAAGGCAAATACATCGGCTAAATTTTTAACGCGGGCATATTCAAAATCAGGGGATTTCATGAAAGGTTCCTCTAATTAACAATCATCGCAAAGCCGAAAGCGAAACAATCAGACAGAAACACCCAAGTAATAGCTCTTGACCAAATCGTTGCTCATCAATGTATCGACATCGCCTTTAAAAACGATTTCGCCATGAACAATGATGTGGCCATAGTCAGCGATACGCATGGCTTGTTTGAAGTTTTGCTCGGCCATTAAAACGGTCAGACTGTATTTATCTTTGAGCTCTTTGAGTTTGGTGATGGTTTGTGAAACGAGCAATGGCGATAAACCTACCGATGGCTCATCAACCAATAACAATTTTGGAGAAGACATCAAAGCTCTGGCAATAGCCAACATCTGTTGCTGACCGCCCGACATGGATCCTGCCAATTGCGTTCGACGCTCTTTGAGCAGCGGAAATGCTTCGTAGCAAAAAGCAATGTTCTCTGGAATTTGTGTGCGCGCAGATTCTCTGAATGCACCGAGTAATAAATTTTCTTCAACGGTTAATTTTGGAAACAGTCTGCGCCCCTCTGGAATGAGTGCAACGCCTAAATTAACAATTTCTTCGGTCGAGAGCTGGGTTAAATCGTGTGTGACGCCATCCATCTCCAAACGAATCGAACCTTTGTCAGGCTTGACCATTCCCATCACACACTTCATCAATGTGCTTTTTCCATTACCGTTGGTTCCCAACAATGCAACGGTTTGTCCATTTTCGATAGTCAGAGACACGCCGTGCAATGCACGCACAGCGCCATAACCAGCGTCAATGTCTTCAATGATGAGTTTAGTCGCCAAGATAGGCCCTTTGTACGTCAGGATTTTTAACAATGGTCTCGGGTGTACCTTCGCAGATGATTTTTCCTGCATCCAAACACACCACGCGCTGAGAAAACTTCATCACCGCTTGCATGATGTGCTCAATCATGATGATGGTGATGCCGAGTTTATTCAGATCAAACAAAATTTGTAAAACCTCATCTACTTCAGCGCCTGCTAAGCCCGCCATCGCTTCGTCAGAAATTAAAAGCTTGGGCTTGGCGGCCATTGCGCGTGCCAATTCCATTTTGCGCAACTCTACTTGAGAGAGTTGATTCGACTGCACAAAGGCTTTATCAGCCAATCCCATGCGTTGCAAAATTTCCATTGCTTCTTTTTGTTGCTCGGGGCCGTCTTTGCCACCTACAAACGCAAAGGGCACCAATAAATTTTCCATCACCGTCATGCTGCTAAAGGGACGCGGTATTTGAAAACTGCGAGCAATGCCACGCTTGGTTCTTTGATGCGCTTGCAGTGGCGTGATTTCTTGTCCATCAAAACGAATCGAGCCTTGATAGTTGGTATAGGCGCCTGAGATGCAATTGATGAGTGTGGTTTTTCCAGATCCGTTGGGACCAATTAAACCCAAGCGCTCACCTTGAAGAACGTTCAGGCTCACGCCTGAGAGCGCTGTAAAGCCCCCAAATTGCTTGACAACGTTGTTTACTTCGAGGATTGTTTCCATTTTTTCACTAATCCTAAGATGCCTTCAGGCGCAATGACCACAAACAAAACCAGCAACACGCCGACAATTAAAACATTCAATTCATTAGAAACAGTAACCGTGACGATTTGTTGCAACGTTGCTAACAATAATGCACCAATGACGGGTCCGATCCAATGAGAAGTGCCACCAATGATGGGCATACCCAAAGCGTATATGGAGTAACTCAAATTAAATGTGGATGCAGGCTCGATATAACTCAAGTACATCGGCATTGGAGAACCTGCAACACCCATGAGTGCGCCAGAAATCGTACATGCAATTAATTTAATCTTTAGAGTAGGAACACCCGAACACTCGGCAGCCTCTTCTGAATCGCGCACCGCACGCAAACCGCGCCCCAAAAAAGAATCTTGAACATAACGCGCAATGCTCACAGACAAAACAGCCAACACCGCCATCACAAAAAACAGCATGCGTGTGTAACTTTCAAAAAACCACAGATCGGGTGGACGCGTGAGCTGCATACCCGTTGCACCACCGACATAACGCCAATTGTTAACAACGGTTTCTAAAATAAACACCACTGCAACAGTTGCAATAGAGAAAAAGATACCGCGCAACTTGAGAGTAAGTAAGCCAACACCTAAACCCAGCGCGCCAGCCAAGATACCGCCACCAATGATTTGAACAACCAGAGGTGCAGAAATCGATTTGAATAAAACAACTGCGGTGTACGCACCCATCGCAATAAAAGCGGGCACACCAAAATTAACGTAACCCGCATAGCCGCCCAAAATATTCCATGCAGTTGCAAGAATCACAAACTGCAAAATCACAAATCCTGCAAAGAAAACATATTCATTGATACTGCTCATCACAGAGAGGCCTAAAAAGCCCAAAACTATCAACAAACAATAGGTAGCGTATTTCATCTGGGTTATCTTCCAAATAGACCTTGGGGTCTAACGCCAAGCATCAACAATAACAAACCGAAAGAAACCGCGGGTGCCCACGATGCACCAAAGGCCATCATCACTACAGATTCTGCAATACCTAAAACAAGACCCGCAACCAAAGTACCACTCATGCTCCCCAAGCCAGCCAATACGACCACACAAAATGTGCGACCGATGTATATGCGATCCATCGAGGGTTCTACGGGTCCAACAATAATCAGCATAGCGCCAGCCAATGCATTGATAGCCGTTGCGATTCCAAATGCCAATTGTTTGATCTTGACAGGGTTGGCTCCCATCAATCGCAACGCACCTTCGTCTTGACCAACTGCTTTGATGGCGCGGCCATTGAATGTTTTAGAAAAATAAATAGTGAGCACAACAGTCAGGACCACCGCAATTCCAAAAGCCACGAGCATCCGATAAGGAAAACGGTATTCTCCAATTTCTAAACTGCTACCGATGTAACTCGCAGCCACTGTTCGTTGATCAACACCAAAAAATAAAATCAAACATACTTCGATGATGAACGCCATGCCAAAGAAAAAGGCAAGGCCGCGCACACCTGTTTCTGTACTTCGCTTCTCAAAGGTTTCATAGTAAAACCGATAAAAGCCAATGCCAATGAGATAAAAAACGGGCATTAACAATACGCCGCAGACAATGGGGTCTATGCCTGTTTTGGCAAGCATGAAGGTAAAGTAAGAGCCCAATATCAGCAGTGCAGGATGTGCCACATACGGCACATCAAGCAAACCAAAAGCCACAGACAAACCAAGACTCACGGCCGCATAAAAACAACCGAGCAAGATTCCAAAAAGAACAGCTTCAAAAATTAGATCAACAGAAAACATCAGAATTATTTGATAAAAGATGGAACTCTATCAAAGAGCCCCATCCAAGTGAAAAAAGACAAGCAAAAAATTAGATTGCTTTTCTTGCCTTGTCAAAAGGTGTGATTACATCACCCTGTTTTTCTGATGCGGGCCAAATCACAACTTGTTTTCCAGGTGCGCGAAATTGATCCCAATCGTTATCTTTGAGATTTCTAAATTGCGCCTGAACCAAAGCGGGCTTTGCACGTTCGCCGTTTTTATCAAAACTGATGGGCCCCACAATGGTCTTCATTTCGTTTCTGCGCAAATAGTCGGCCAATCTTTTGTGATCCAATGATTTGGTTGCATTGACTGCTTGCTCAATCATTTGTCCAGTGGCGTAGTTATAGGGTGACAAGTAATAACCCAATGGGTCAACCTTGGCTTCCATCGCACGCGGGGTGTAACGCTTCAAAAACTCTTCAATGCCAGGGTACTTCATTCCAGGAACATAAGAGTTGTAATTCACAACTCCATTGAGCAAGCTACCAAGGCCGTGCATCACAGGTCCAAATTGCAATCCAACCATACCGCCACCAAAGATTTGAACTTGTGCACCCAATCCAATTTCATTGACCGAGCGCATGATCGCCACAGATTCGTTGGGGTAGCATGCGACAAAAACGGCTTCTGCTCTTGACGCCCTTACAGCCCTAATAATCGACGAGAAGTCAGTGTTGTTGCCAGGATAGTTTTGGTCATAGACGACATTCCATCCCGTTGTTTTGATGATTTCACGCGCACCGTTGGCAAGGTTTTGTTGAAACTCACCTTCGGCTGCAAAAATCGCAATCGATTTAGCGCCTGCTTTTTTGCCAGCCTCTAAGAAGCCCTCTGACCAACCCTTTGCGTCCCCCCAAGGTGCATTGTTAAACCACATATCGTGTTGAACTTTTGCATTGACTTGGAAAGAGAAATTACCCATCAATAACAAGCCACGCTCTTTCACCATCGGCATTATGGGTGCAGTCACATTAGTTGCATAAGGTGCAATCAATAAATCAACTTTGTCGACATCAATGAGTTTGGTATAGATACCAGGGGTGTTAGCGCCGTTACTTTGATCGTCATAAACGATGAGATCGACTTTGCGACCCAACATGCCGCCGCGCGCATTAACATCTTCAATCCACATACGCAAACCAATCAGAGCAGCTTGTCCACCTGCGCCGAGTCCACCTGTTTGCGGCATGCTCATGCCGATTTTGATGGGTGCACCTTGTGCAAAAGCCATACTTGCTGGCATGCTTGCGGCCAATAGGCCTGCTCCACCCGTACCGATTACTTTGCGACGCATTTGATCCATGAATTTCTCCTCGTATGAAGTATGAACTACAACTGCAATGCTAAGAGATAGGAAACGAATCGATATCCGCTATTACCCTAGTACGGTAGGTTTTTAAATGAAATAACTTTTTCAGTTAGAAATGATGCTCACGCGTTCCATCTTGGAATAATCTTCGCCCGTCCATTCGGGCTCGTCGGTGATATTGAAAAAATTCAGTTCAATCATCACACCATTGGGGTCTTGCACAAACAACTGATACAAATGTGACTCAGGGAAATAGCGCGGCCTAAAACTCAACTTCTTTTCTGTAAACTTTTGTATGAATCCATTGGGCTCTTCTGCCAAAAAAGCCACGTGATCTATGACGCCTGTTTGACCATCGACAGCGTCTTCAGGCGTCCCGATGTAATACTTTTCTCTATTAGGAATGTGCGAAGGACCCAAATGCACTTGAATGGAACCATTGGTACCCATCCAAAAACCAGGGAAGGGAAAATCAGGTCTTGGCATCACCTCAAAACCCAATACAGTCATGTAAAAGTCTTTGGTCAACTCGAGATCATCAGCTCTGATGAAAAAATGATTGATGGAGTTAATAGGCATGCTGTTTTCTTCCTTCGATGTTGAATAATCGAACAATTGAATGCTATCACTCACCATGCAAAGGTCAAGAGAGGTTTTATGAACGACAACAAATTACCCAATCGCGCCTCGGTCCATGCGGTTCACTCACTTGATCGCGTGGTGTTTACGGTGCCCGACCTTCAAAAAGCCGTGGATTACTTCTCGGTTTTTGGCTTGGATGTGAAGCAACGCAAAACCCAAGTGGATTTACACACCCTCAACCACACGCATTGTTGGGCCAGCATTCACCAAGGTGGCGATAAGAAAAAATTACAGTACATGGTGTTTGCCGCTTATCCAGAGGACATGAAAGCAATTGTTGAGCGAATTGCAAAATCAAGCTATTCCCATGGAACACCACATCCTTTAGGAAGCAACGAAGGCTTTTGGGTGGTTCACCCAGAAGGTTTTTATATTCAAGTGATTGAAGCAAAAAAATCTTCACCACAAGAAAAATCTGCGCCCAGCATCACACCACGTGCTCCTGTAGGTAAAGGAAACGCACCAACACGATCAAGCATCAAACAAGTAAGACCCCGAAGACTTTCACATGCTCTCTTATTTTCCGACAAAGTGCCAGAGTCAGTAGCGTTTTTTACAGACATCTTGGGCTTGAGAGTCACCGATCGATCCGATGATTTCATTGTTTTCATGCACGGCATTCATGGTAGCGATCACCATATGATTGCGTTTGTTAAATCAGATGGTCCAGGACTGCATCACCTCAGTTGGGATGTGGCACAACTCGATGATGTGGGTTTAGGTATGGAGCAAATGCTCCAAGCGGGCTACACCAAGGGATGGGGCGTCGGGCGTCACGTCCTCGGTTCAAATTATTTCTTCTACTCGCGCGATCCATGGGGAAGTTTCAGCGAGTTTTCCTATGACATTGATTTTGTACCTGGTGATCATGATTGGGACACAGGCAACTATCCAATGAATGATTCGTTTTATGTGTGGGGACCGCAAGTCCCCGAAGAGTTTGTAATCAACTACGAAGTTGGAAACAAAACTTTATAAAACCTCGTACACGTCATAGATAGGGCCCGTGCTTTCGCGTCGACCTGTTGCAACAGACACGATGCGGTTTAGCCAGCTGTATTTTTCACTGGCTGTTTCAAATACTGGAACCATTCGAAAATAATATTGCGCGGGATCAACTTTTTCGCCTTTGTTAAGTCTGTCCATCACTTCTTTGGGGCCGTGACGCAATCCACGATACGACATGTAAATGAGTTGATCATCATCGGTTTGCAATGTGAGTCGCACATCCAACGTTAAAACACCATCGGGGCGCATCAGCAACCAATCGCCGCCAGGCGCAGAAGCCACTTTGCCACGCATGCGTTCACCTTCAAAGTGGCCACCACTGACTTGTGCAATTTTTCGACTACCCATGGGCGTTTGACCTAAATCGGTGATGCTGGGCACGGTGAGTACCAGTTGAAAAATAGGTTTAGTTTGAATCATGAAAGTCTCCTTGATTAAAAATTAGTTGTGATTTTTTGAATATATTTTTTTGATTTGTTCACTGGGCAACAACACCACTATCATAGCCAACAAAATTAAAATCAATGCGCTGATGTCTTCGATAGTGACAGCCTCACCCAACACCAAGGCGCCTCCCGTGACGCCAAAAACAGGCACCAACATAATCGATAAGCCGCTAGAAACTGCAGAAAGTTTACGAGCCACATGAAACCAAGCAAGGTAGCTAATCGCAAAAGCGACAACACCGTTATAAACAATGGCCAACCATTGCAGTAAATTGGGCCACTGCCATAGATGGCGCTCAAACAAACAAGTCACTAAAAGGAAAGCAAAAAATGCAATGACAAAGGCCCAAAAACTGAGACTGATTCCATGAAGACTTAACTTGGCGTTTTTCATCATGGCGTTACCAATACCCCAAGTAACAGCTGCAATCACCATCACGCCCACACCCATGGGCTTGTTACCCCATTGACCTGCACTGTCCCATGCCAACAACATCGCAGCACTCATCGCTAATGCAATGCCCAGCATCGCTCGCCATGTGATTTTTTCTTTGAATAGTAAAGCACTCGCAAGCAAAGCCCAAACTGGCATGGTGTAACCAATGATGGCCGCACGTCCAGAATTGAGCATGCTGACTCCATAAATCATCGGCACATGCCACCCCACCATATTAAACATGCTTAATTTAAAAACAGGCCATCTTTCTTGGATGGGGATGACAAGTGATATGCCTTTGAAATGCGCATACACACCTAAACAAATAAAGCCAAGCAAAAAAGTTACAGCTCTGAATGCAGAAGGTGGATAGGTATTCACAACAAATTTCATGACGGGATAATTCATACCCCATGAAACCGTCACGATCAACACCATCAATAAATCTTTGGCATTGACTTGTTCAGAATTTGCAGGCGATGCAGCCATATCATCAAACCACTTATATTAAAATATCAGAAGCAACATGGTACATCAATTCAGTAGAATTGGCCTTATGTAAATGCAAAGTACAACATGACGTCAACTGATTTAAAAATTTCAGCAGTACTACAAGCTGCAGGTTCGGCCTCACGCATGGGCTTTCGCCCCAAATGCTTAATTGAAGTCGATGGTATCCCTTTGATTGTTAAAAAAATCCAAGCTTTGCAAAATGCAGGCGTCCAAGATATTGTTGTGGTTTTAGGACATTATGCAAAAGAAATTGAGCCTCTCATTCAACACCTCAATATTCATATCGTTCAAAACCCCAACCCCGATCAAGGTCAAATCTCGTCGCAACGTTTAGGCCTTCAACATATTTCAAATGACAGTAATACTGTCATCATGGCGTTGGCCGATCAACCCTTGATACAAGAGCACGACATCAGTCACATCATCACTGAATATCAAAATCGACCCAAGGGTATCGAATGGGTTTATCCAATGATTGATAGACAACCTGGCAATCCCGTTATTTTTTCAATAACGGTTGCTACGTCCATCCTATCCAAAGAAGATACCTATGGTTGTCGTGATTGGCGCAATCAAAACAGCGAGGCAGTGCATGGGGTTTTAAGCGCCAATCAACACTATGTGTTAGATATCGATACGCCCAATGATTTAATTAAAATTTCACAACAAACTGGACATTTATTCAGTTGGCCCGTGCAATAAAAAATATCAGTTGCCTTTAACGCCTGCTTTCGTAAGCAAGCTTCCCAGAGTTTCCATTTCATTTTTTAAATGTGTGCGCAAGGCTTCAGGTTTGGCTTGATCCACACTCACGGCAGATATGCCCATCGATTCCAAGCGCTTGATCACTTCGGGCTCAGTGACCGCTTTTTGTAATGATGAAATTAATTTATCTATTGCAGGCTTTGGCGTTCCTTTGGGCGCGTAGAGTCCAAAGGAAATATTGATATCTAAACCTTGTACACCCGCCTCAGCAACTGCGGGCACTTGTGGCAACGAAGGCAAACGACTTTTTCCAATGGCAGCGATGGCGCGAATTTTTCCACCCAATACAGTGGGTATGGTTCCCGATGTTTGATCACAAAGCACATCGACTTGACCGCCCATCAAATCATTGAGTGCTGGAGCCGTTCCTTTGTATGGGATTTCATTGAGCTTGACGTTCAACGCATTCATCATCATCAAACCACACAAATGCGAAGCTGATCCCACGCCTGCATGTGCCAAACTGACTTTGGATTGATTGGCTTTGATGTAAGCAATAAACTCGTTGATGTCTTTAACAGGAAAATCACTGCGCGTCACAATCACCATTGGTCCACTGGTCGCGCGACCGATGGGATCAAAATCATCTACAGGATGGTAGTTGAGGTTTTTGTACATGGCCGCATTGGTTGCATGACTCACATGAATCATCAACAGCGTATAACCATCTGGCTTAGATCGCGCAACTTTGGCAGTGCCAATTGAGCCCGATGCACCCGCAGTGTTATCCACCACAATTTGTTGCCCTAAGGTTTTTTGCATCTCTTGGGCAAATACTCGAGTAATGACGTCGCCAGGCCCCCCAGGCGCATAAGGCATGACCATGGTGATGGGGTGGTTCGGATAATCTTGCGCAAAAGACTGAAGCACAAAGCCTACAGTCAGCACCATTGCGACTTTTATACAAGGACAATTCATAAAAAACTTTCAAGAGATAATATGAATATTCAATTTTAGAAACAGTTGGTGATAAATACCAAGGATTTACCCTCACAATAACCAACGTTACCCAAGCGACAGTCAAAACAAAACGAGTACTTTAAACTCATACCATGAAACAAAAATCAGATCTCACCCCCTTACAAGTTTGGACCATTTTGGGCGGCGCTGCCGTCATGCTGAGTTTAGCTATGGGAATGCGACAAAGTTTTGGACTTTTGCAGCCGCACATGATTCGCGACATTGGCATCACTGCTGCTGATTTTTCATTAGCCGTTGCATTGCAAAATATTGTTTGGGGTGCGACACAACCTTTTGTGGGCATCATGGCTGACAAATATGGCACGCGCCCCGTTGCATTGGGTGGTGTATTG
>RFYV01000030.1 GCA_009921265.1 Betaproteobacteria bacterium
AGCTGGAATGACAAAAAGTTCAGATAAATCAACGCGCGGTAATAAAAAATCAGAGCCGTGTGTTCCCGATAAGAACGCATCTTGAAGAACACGTAAAAAAACCGATGCGCTGGCCTGAGACGCAGGCGTATTCAAGGCCGCAATACATAAAGGCTCGATCATTGATTGATAAACTAATGGGCTGAGTGTTTGGCAAAGCTCTTGAACAGTGAGCGATGAGTCACAATTGAATTGTTGGGCTTGCCAATGGATACATGTTTTCAATAAAAAAAATTTATCTTGAATTGACCATGTTGTGGCTGTTGCGATTGCTGTCAATACATGAAGTGGAGAGGGCCAATTGGAGGCTTTGAATTCAAATCCTTGTGGCGTGATGATTTGCAAAGGTATGCGCATCAACACTTGCTCTTCGTTGACTCCAACAAGTTTTAACAATTGAAGAGTTTGGCTGTACGCACCAATCAAGATGTGTTGGCCGTTGTCTAAATTAAGGCCTGCACGTTGAATGCGTCGGGCGCGACCACCGAGTGTTGGGGCGGCCTCTTGTATACGAACTTGCCATCCGCGTTGAACGGCCCTGATTGCAGCCGATAAGCCCGCCCATCCGCCTCCGATGATGCGCAGTTTCTTCAAAATCTGCCAAGGGCTTGCATCTTCCAAGCCAACCAAAGTTTGCGCAATGGGGTGAGGGCAACGCGTTGTTTGAGAATAGGAAAACCTGAAGATTCAATTTCTTTTAGCAAGGTTCGATAAATGCTGGCCATCATCAAACCTGATTTTTGAGAGCGCCGATCTTGCTCGGGTAACAGTGCCAAAGCCGAGTCATACAAGCCATGCGCTCTTTGTGCTTGAAAACGCATCAGAGCTTGAAAGCGTGGTGAGTCGATGCGTTGAAGAATTTCATGCGCTTTGACATTAAATTGTTGGAGTTCATCGATAGGAATATAAATGCGACCACGTAAGGCATCTTCACCAACATCACGAATTATATTGGTCAATTGAAACGCTTGACCCAATAGGTGCGCATAACGCGTTATGTCTTGGTGCGTTTGTCCAAAAATATGCGCTGCTACTTCGCCAACCACCCCCGCCACCAAATGACAATAGCGTTGTAAGTCTGCATAAGTCAGATATCGGGTTTGCTTTAAATCCATATGACAACCTTCAATCACCGATAGCAAATGCGATGATTGAATATGAAACTCTTGTGTGAGTGGCATCAATGCTTTCATCACTGGGTGTTGGTCTTGCCCATCAAAGCTGCGTTGAACTTCTTGTTGCCACCAAGCAAGTTTGGCCGCGGCGACGCTGGGGTCTTCGATTTCATCGACTACATCATCAACCTCCCTGCAAAAAGCATAAAAAGCGGTGATGGCGGCGCGTTTTTTGGGAGGTAAAAATAAAAAAGCGTAGTAAAAACTACTGCCTGAACTGGCTGCCTTTTCTTGAACATATTGTTGAGGACTCATAGTCTGAATTTTGACATTAACTTTTCATGAAACAACAACGCCAAATTAAAACAGGTAAATCCCAGGCTTTTATGGTGGGGCGCATGACGTGTGTGTCGATGGTTTGTATCTTATCGATGATTCGCAGCCCGCCTTGCACGACGGCTCTGAGCTCCCAGCCTGCGCATCCCTCAAGGCGATGAACCAATGCTTGACCTTCTTGCATGAGTTGCTTGGTAAACTCAATTTCTATTTTCAAATCGGACTCCATTGGTAAATAAAACCTTCCCCTTGGAATATCGACGCTTAAGTCTTGCCAAAAATTAATCAATTGCAAAGCAGAACAAATACAGTCACTTTCGTGTAATGCAGTTGGGTCATTTATTTTGTAGAGATGAAGCAGAAGTCGGCCTATGGGGTTGGCCGATCGTTCACAATAATTTAAAAGTTCATGGCGATTGTTGTATCTGCGACCCTCCTGGGTATAGCGAACGTCTTGCTCAAACGCGTCAAGTAATTGGTGCAAAAGATGGATGGGTAGAGCGTGCCGTTGAATTTCTAGGTGCAAGGGCTTGAATATTTCAGACCAGCGCAAAAATGTGGGTGATGACTCGCTACATAGGGCTAATGCTTGGCGAATCTCGGCTAAATCCTGTAGTCTAAGCTCGGCTGCAACATCTCCTTCATCGGCGATATCGTCTGCGGCCCTTGCAAATCGATAGATGGCCATGATCGGCGCCCGTAATTCGGGTGGACATAAAAAGGACGCAACGGGAAAGTTTTCGTAATGTTCCATATAGCGTAAGGTCTTTGAGGATTGTCGCTTGGCTGAGATGGTTTATGATCAAAAATTACTAACCAGTCAGTCATTAGCTGTTTTTGTATTGATTTTGTATCATTTTTCAAGGATTAGAGATGTTGAGGATATTTTTACGCGGTCTGGTCGGGGTATTTTTATTGGTGGGACTTGTAGCCTGTGAATCTAAAAAACCCGCACAAGAGCCCCTACGCGCCGTTAAGGTGATGACGGTGGGTGAATCGACCATTGAAGGCCAGGTTTTGTATGCGGGTGAAGTGAAGGCCAAGATTGAGTCTCGCTTGGGTTTTCGTATTGCTGGCAAGTTGATTCAACGGCATGTCGAATTGGGTCAACGCGTTCAAGCGGGGCAGTTGTTGGCAGAAATTGATCCACAAGATTACAAGCTGGCTTTGGACGCGATACGTGCTCAACTTCAATCTGCGCAAACCAATCGTGATTTGGCCTTGGCGGACTTTAAGCGATACAAAGATTTAAAAGAAAAAGAATTCATCAGTGGTGCTGAGTTAGAGAGACGCGAGACCACACTTAAATCGGCACAAGCACAATTTGAACAAATGCAAGCGCAGGTTTCGACGCAAACCAATCAATTGAACTATGCAAAATTGGTAGCTGATAGATCAGGCATCATCACTGCCATTGAAGCCGACGCGGGCCAAATTGTGACGGCTGGAATGCCCATTGTCAGGCTTGCTTTGGATGGTCCACGCGAAGTTATTTTTTCCTTACCTGAAGATAAATTAAACAGTTTAAAAACAGGGCAAGTGGTTCAAGTGAAATCTTGGTCTAACGATCAAAATTGGTCTGCAACGATTCGCGATATTGCAGCAAGCGCCGATCCTGTAACTCGAACTTTCACCGTGAAATTAACAATGCCCGAAAAAGATGCGCCTGCATTGGGATCAACAGTGACGGTAATGATTCAAAGAACGCAAGACGTTCCATCAAAGGCTATTTTGTTACCAACGATTGCGATTAGACAAGAAAACAATCAAAGCGCTGTTTGGGTCTTAGACGAGACAAGCATGACGGTTCAATCACAAGGCATTCAAATTGCAACGGCCAGTGGTAATCAAGTGCTGGTGGCCTCAGGATTGAAACTTGGACAGAAAGTGGTCGTTGCAGGTGTGCATGTACTTTCGCCGGGTCAAAAGGTCACGCTGTATCAAGAGCGAAGTAATCAAACATTAGGTAGCACGCCCTCACCTCAACCTTCGAAGTGAGTGAATCATGACCACCGATAAAAAAAGTTTTAATCTCTCGCTTTGGGCGCTGCAACACCCTGCATTGACACGGTATTTGATGGTTGTGTTGATGGTGTTTGGTATTGCGTCGTATTTTCAGTTGGGTCAAGACGAAGATCCGCCGTTTACTTTTCGTGCAATGGTCGTTCGCACCTATTGGCCTGGCGCATCAGCGCAGCAAATGGCCGAGCAGGTGACTGACAAACTTGAACGAGTGTTGCAAGAGGCGCCCTATGCAGACAAGATTAGGAGTTATTCCAAGCCGGGTGAATCGCAAATTATTTTTCAGATTAAAGATTCTTCACGCGCTGCAGATGTGCCTGATGTTTGGTATAGCGTCAGAAAAAAAATCAATGATATGCGCTATACATTGCCGAGTGGAATCCAGGGTCCATTTTTTAATGATGAATTTGGCGATGTTTTTGGTGTGATTTATGCCATTCAGGCGCCTGGTTTCTCGGATTCAGAAAAGAAAATATTTGCAGACGATGTGCGTCAAAAATTATTACGCGTCAAAGATGTCTCTAAGGCGGAGCTCTTTGGCGTTCAAGACGAAAAAATTTATATAGAAATTTCTCACAAGCGACTGGCTCAATTGGGTTTGGATATCACGACAGTGATCAATCAATTGAATCAACAAAATGCGATTGAAAGTGCAGGTGCTATTCAAACACCGTTAGATGTGATTCAGGTTAGAGTGGCAGGGCAATTTGCGCGCATTGAGCAAATTCAAGAAATGCCGATCAGAGGTTCGTCGGGACAACATCTGAGGCTGGGTGATATTGCAAAAATTAAACGTGCTTATATCGATCCTCCTGTTTTGAGGGTGCGACATCAGGGACAAGACGTGCTGGGCTTGGGTGTTTCGATGGTAAAGGGCGGGGACATTATTGCGTTGGGACAATCGTTGTCGCAAGCGGTTAAAAAAATTCAAGCAACCTTGCCCTTGGGTGTGACTTTGGTGCAAATACAAGATCAGCCTTCTGCTGTTTCTAAATCGGTGGGCGAATTTGTTCGCGTGTTGATTGAGGCGGTTTGTATTGTGATGGCCGTGAGTTTTATTTCTTTGGGTTTGCACAAAGGCGGTCGTTGGGGTTGGTATGTGGATATGCGACCCGGGCTTGTGGTTGCCATCGCGATTCCGTTGGTTTTATCGATGACATTTTTGGCTATGCAATATTGGGGAATTGGACTTCACAAAATATCTTTGGGCTCGTTGATTATTGCGCTGGGTTTGTTGGTCGATGACGCCATCATTGCAGTTGAGATGATGGTGAGAAAAATGGAAGAGGGCTATGACAAAGTTAGAGCTGCTACTTTTGCATATGAAGTAACCGCCATGCCGATGCTGACGGGTACTTTAATTACTGCGGTTGGTTTTTTGCCCATCGGTATTGCCAAGTCGGTCACAGGTGAATACACGTTTGCTATTTTTGCTGTCACCGTTATTGCCTTGTTGTTGAGTTGGTGGGTGTCAGTGTTTTTTGTTCCATATTTGGGAACGCTTTTACTCAAAGTAAAACCCGCGCATCAAGATGCACATTCAAATGATTTATTTGATTCGACCTTTTATCGAAAATTTCGATGGACAGTTAATGCGTGTATTGAACATCGTTGGAAAACAATTGCAGTGGCAATCTTGATCTTTGTATTGGGCATTGTGGGTATGGGAAAAGTTCAACAGCAATTTTTTCCAGATTCCAGTCGTCCAGAAATATTAATGGATATTTGGTTTCCTGAAGGAACATCTTTTAGTGCCAATGAAGCCATTGCACGTCGCGTGGAAGAGCGATTGATGCAAGAGCCCTCCATTTCATCGGTGAGCACATGGATTGGCTCGGGCGTGCCTCGGTTTTATTTGCCTCTTGATCAGGTGTTTCAACAAAGCAATGTGTCGCAACTGATTGTGATTCCTAAAGATTTGACTCAAAGAGAAAAGTTGCGTGTGGCTTTGCCGCAATGGATGGCGGCAGAATTTCCTGAAGTGCGTGCGCGTATTAAACTGCTGCCTAATGGTCCGCCAGTTCCTTATCCTGTTCAATTTCGAGTGGTAGGAAACGACCCATCTGTATTAAGAAAAAAAGCCGATGAAGTGAAGGCCGTAATGCGTACCAATACAAATACGCGCGGCGTAAATGATAACTGGAATGAATCGGTGAAGGTGATCAGACTCGAAGTGGATCAGGACAAAGCGCGTGCATTGGGCGTGACGAGTCAATCGATTGCGCAATCTGCAAAAACGTTATTTACTGGAAGCACGATTGGGCAATTTAGAGATGGAGACAAACTCGTTGATGTAGTTTTGCGTCAACCCTTGAGTGAGCGCGACACGATTACTGCTGTGGGGCAGGCGTATTTACCCACTTTAAGTGGCAAAGCCATCCCAATTACGCAAATAGCCAAACCTGTTTTTGCGTGGGAGCCTGGCGTGTTGTGGCGTGAAAATCGAGATTACGCCATTACCGTGCAAAGCGATATTGTTGAAGACTTGCAAGGTGCGACAGTGACTCAGCAATTGTTGCCTTACCTCAAAGAGTTGGAATCTCAATGGAGTCAAAAAGATGGTGCTGGTTATCGAATTGAAGTGGCTGGCGCTGTAGAAGAAAGCTCCAAAGGCTCGGCTTCGATTGCAGCAGGTGTTCCTTTGATGCTGTTTCTCACCTTTACTTTGTTGATGATTCAATTGCAAAGTTTCAGTCGCGCATTGTTGGTTTTTTTAACGGGCCCCATGGGCTTTGCGGGTGTTGCTGGCGCCTTATTGTTATTAAACCGTCCTTTTGGATTTGTAGCCTTGTTGGGTGTGATTGCCTTAATGGGAATGATTCAACGCAATTCGGTGATTTTGATCGACCAAATTGAACAAGATCGTGCGCGCGGTGTGCCCGTTTGGGACGCGATCGTGGAGGCGGCGGTGCGACGATTAAGGCCGATTGTTTTGACCGCGGCGGCGGCAGTTTTGGCCATGATCCCACTTTCAAGATCGGTCTTTTGGGGGCCGATGGCAGTGGCAATTATGGGAGGATTAATTGTTGCAACGGTATTGACTTTGCTCGCTTTGCCCGCCATGTATGCCGCTTGGTTTAGGGTGAAACGCTAAAAGGCCTACCAAAAAGAGCCCCCAGAGCGGGTAGAATCTAACATTAACCGATTTCAGGCGGGTGGTTTGGTTTTCAGGCCGCCCGTTGTTGTTTTATCCCTGCGCGGGTGGCGAAATTGGTAGACGCACCAGGTTTAGGTCCTGACGGTAGAAATACTGTGGGGGTTCGAGTCCCCCCCCGCGCACCAATCTTGTTTTTTCAATCTCGCAGAATCATTTTTCCATTGAGGAGTTATTTATGTCCGTTACCGTTGAAACGCTCGAAAAGTTGGAGCGCAAAATCACGCTAACCCTGCCAGTTGACACGATTCGCCATGAAGTGGATTCACGTCTCAAAAAGCTATCACGTCAAGTCAAAATTGATGGATTTAGACCTGGTAAGGTTCCCATGAATATCGTTGCCCAACGATATGGCTATTCCGTTCAATATGAAGTGATGAATGACAAAGTGGGCGAAGCTTTTCAAGTCGCAGCTGTTGAAAATAATTTGCGCGTTGCCGGCCAACCCCGCATCAGCGAAAAAGAAGGTGCACCAGAAGGCCAAATGGCTTTCGATGCCATTTTTGAGGTTTATCCTGAAGTCAAAATTGGCGATCTTTCACAAGCAACAATTGAGAAACTAACGGCTGAAGTCAATGACGAAGCTATTCAAAAAACTATTGATATTTTGCGCAAGCAACGCCGCACATTTGCTCAACGCTCTTTAGAAAGCGCCGCGGCAAAAAACGATCGCGTCACCATTGACTTTGTTGGAAAAATTGACGGTGAACCCTTTGAGGGTGGTCATGCCAATGACTTTCAATTTGTAGTCGGTGAAGGTCAAATGCTCAAAGAGTTTGAAGACGCTGTTTTAGGTATGAAAATTGGCGAAAGTAAAACCTTTCCCTTGCTTTTTCCAGAAGACTATCACGGCAAAGACGTGGCAGGAAAAACAGCCGACTTCATGGTCACGCTCAAAAAATTAGAGGTCTCACATTTGCCTGAGTTGACTGACGAATTGGCCAAGTCTTTGGGGGTGAGCGATGGCAATGTCGAAGGACTCAAGGCCGATATACGCAAAAATCTCGATCGAGAAGTCAAAGGTCGCTTGATGGCTAAAAACAAGCAAGCTGTTTTGCAAGCCTTGGTTGAAAAAGCAGAATTGGATTTGCCCCAATCGATTGTTCAGTCCGAAATCAATCGCATGATTGATGTCGCGCGTGAAGATCTCAAAAAGCGAGGAATCAAAGAAGCGGATAAAGCGCCTATTCCAGATGATATTTTTAGACCACAAGCTGAGCAACGCGTACGCATGGGCTTGGTTGTTTCCGATTTGGTTCGCGCAAAAGAATTGCAAGCCACTGTTGATCAAATTAAGGCACAAATCGAAGAAATGGCCGCGAGTTATGAAAAGCCTGCTGATGTGATCAAGTGGTATTACAGTGATCCACAACGCTTGGCCGAAGTAGAGGCTGTAGTGATGGAAGCCAATGTCACACAGCATGTTTTATCGATGGCCCAGGTCACAGAAAAACTCGTATCTTTTGATGAATTAATGGGCCAATCTTGAGCCCCAACCGGAGCGAACACATGAGTGCATTTGAAACACAAGCATTGGGAATGGTTCCCATCGTTATTGAGCAGTCAGGTCGTGGAGAGCGGTCTTATGACATTTATTCGCGCTTGCTGCGCGAAAGAGTCATTTTTTTGGTCGGACCCGTCAATGACCAAACTGCTAATTTGGTGGTTGCTCAATTGCTCTTTTTAGAGAGTGAAAACCCTGACAAAGAAATATCTTTGTATATCAACTCTCCTGGTGGTTCTGTCAGTGCAGGAATGGCTATTTATGACACCATGAACTTCGTCAAGCCCCCAGTATCAACACTTTGTATTGGCATGGCCGCCAGCATGGGTGCGTTTTTGTTGGCTGCGGGTCAAAAGGGCAAGCGTTTTTCATTGCCCAATTCCAAAGTCATGATTCATCAACCATTGGGTGGAACCCAAGGTCAAGCCACAGAAATTGAAATTCACGCGCGTGAAATCCTCAAAACCCGTGAGCAATTAAACAAAATTTTGGCTGACCGTACAGGCCAGCCTCTTGAGAAGATCGAGCGTGATACAGAGCGCGACTATTATTTGTCGGCCGATGAGGCCAAAGAGTATGGTTTGGTCGACGAAGTGATCGCCAAGCGACCCTAAAGCAACAACTTAACCCCTAATTGGGGCCACAAATGCCATTACAGGAGAGACTGGCCTTTTTATTGGGTATCATAGCTTTTCTATATACAAATGGATGACCCATGGCCGAAAAAAAAGGCTCTTCCTCGGAAAAATCGCTTTATTGCTCTTTTTGTGGCAAAAGCCAACATGAAGTCAAAAAGTTAATTGCAGGCCCGTCAGTTTTTATTTGCGATGAATGCATTGACTTATGTAACGAAATCATCCGAGATGAATTGCCTTCGCAAGAATTGGCACGTGAGGCGCGCGGCGACTTACCCACTCCCATAGAAATCAAAACCAATCTTGATCAATACGTCATTGGTCAAGAACCTGCGAAGCGTGCGTTATCGGTTGCTGTTTATAATCATTACAAACGTTTGCGCCACAAAGAAACTGCAAAAAAAGAAGAAGTCGAACTCACCAAAAGTAATATTTTGTTGATCGGACCTACAGGCTCTGGCAAAACATTGTTGGCACAAACCATGGCGCGTATGCTTAATGTGCCTTTTGTGATGGCGGATGCAACCACGCTGACTGAGGCGGGTTATGTGGGCGAGGATGTTGAAAACATCATTCAAAAACTTTTACAAAATTGCAATTACGATATTGAGCGTGCACAACGCGGTATTGTTTACATCGACGAGATAGACAAAATTTCTCGCAAATCAGACAACCCATCTATTACGCGTGATGTGTCGGGTGAGGGTGTTCAGCAAGCCTTGCTCAAATTGATTGAAGGAACAATGGCCAGCGTTCCTCCTCAGGGCGGTCGCAAACATCCCAATCAAGATTTTTTACAAGTTGATACCACCAATATTTTATTTATTTGTGGTGGCGCGTTTGCAGGCTTAGAAAAAGTCATCGAGAGTCGTACAGAAGCCTCAGGTATTGGCTTTGGTGCAACCGTCAAAAGCAAAAAAGATCGAAGCCTTTCGCAGTTGTTTGGCGATGTGCAACCCGAAGACCTCATAAAATTTGGTTTGATTCCAGAGTTGGTGGGTCGATTGCCAGTGGTCGCAACTCTTAATGAGCTTACCGAAGAAGCATTGATTCAAATTCTCACCGAGCCCAAAAACGCGTTGCTCAAACAATACGGTAAGTTATTGGACATGGAAGGGGTGGAGTTGGAAATTCGCCCTGCAGCGCTCAAGGCTATTGCAAAAAAAGCCCTTGAGCGAAAAACAGGTGCTCGCGGATTGAGATCCATACTTGAACAATCGCTAATTGACACCATGTTCGAATTACCCAACTCTTCCAATGTGGAAAAGGTGGTTGTTGAAGAAGCCACGATTATCGAAAACAAGCCCCCTTTGCTGGTTTACCGAGAGGAAGCCAAGAAAGCTTAATTGCATAGGAACAGTGTTCAAACAACAACTGTCCCTTTTTTCATGGAAATAAAACAAATGTCTGGACAAACACCCTTACCACCCACACCCATCGAGCTGCCATTGTTGCCATTGCGCGATGTGGTTGTGTTTCCACACATGGTGATTCCATTATTTGTGGGTCGCCCCAAAAGCATCAAAGCATTGGAAATTGCAATGGCGGCAGAACGCGCCATTATGTTGGTTGCACAAAAGGCCGCGGCTAAAGACGAACCTGTTGTGTCGGATATGTTTGAAGTGGGTTGCCTTGCAACGATTTTGCAAATGCTCAAACTTCCCGACGGCACAGTCAAAGTTTTGGTCGAAGGGCAACAACGTGCATGCGTAAATCGCATTGATGATGGCGAAACACATTTTGTGGCTAACGTCACGCCTGTGATGGCTGAAGTGGACACCACCAATGAAAATGAAATTGAAGCTTTGCGTCGCGCAGTGATGCAACAGTTTGATCAATACGTCAAATTAAACAAAAAAATTCCACCCGAAATTTTGACTTCGATTTCTAGCATTGATGATGCCGGTCGTTTGGCTGACACGATTGCTGCGCATTTGCCACTCAAATTAGAGAACAAGCAATTGGTTCTTGATTTGTCGGTGGTCAAAGATCGACTCGAAAATCTTTTTTCACAACTTGAGCGTGAGGTTGATATTTTGAATGTCGACAAACGCATTCGTGGGCGCGTTAAGCGTCAGATGGAAAAAAATCAACGCGATTTTTATTTAAACGAACAAGTCAAGGCGATTCAAAAAGAATTGGGCGAGGGTGAAGAGGGCGCTGACATTGAAGAGATTGAAAAGAAAATTAAAGCGGCGCGTATGCCTGCGGATGCTCGCAAAAAAGCAGATGCAGAGTTGAAGAAACTTAAATTGATGTCGCCTATGTCGGCCGAGGCGAGTGTGGTTCGCAATTACATCGATGTGTTGGTGAGCTTGCCTTGGAGCAAAAAAACCAAAATTAAACATGACTTGATCAATGCAGAAGGCGTGTTGAATGAAGATCATTACGGCCTTGAAAAAGTCAAAGACCGCATTTTGGAATATTTGGCGGTACAACAACGCGTTGACAAAGTTAAGGCGCCTATCTTATGTTTGGTAGGCCCTCCTGGCGTGGGTAAAACCTCGTTGGGTCAATCCATTGCAAAGGCCACAGGGCGCAAGTATGTGCGCATGGCCTTGGGTGGTATGCGCGATGAGGCTGAAATTCGCGGACATCGCAGAACCTACATTGGCGCATTGCCAGGTAAGTTGTTGCAAAATTTAACCAAGGTCAATACTCGTAATCCACTTTATTTGTTGGATGAAATTGACAAGCTCGGTTCGGATTTTCGTGGCGACCCCAGCAGCGCATTGCTCGAGGTGTTAGATCCTGAGCAAAATCACACATTCAATGATCACTACGTAGAAGTTGATTTTGATTTGAGCGACGTGATGTTTGTCGCAACGTCCAACTCAATGAATATTCCTCCTGCATTGCTCGATCGCATGGAAGTGATTCGTTTGTCGGGTTACACCGAAGACGAAAAAACCAATATTGCAATTAAGTATTTGATACCTAAGCAATTGGAAAACAACGGACTCAAAAATGAAGAACTTCTGATTGATGAGACCGCTGTAAGAGATATCGTTCGTTATTACACACGCGAAGCTGGCGTTCGTTCCTTAGAGCGCGAGATTTCAAAAATTTGTCGCAAGGTTGTTAAAGCCTTGCAACTTAAAAAGTTGAAGCCGCAAGTTAAGGTGAATGATAAAAACCTGCATGACTTTTTGAGTGTGCGTAAATTTAATTACGGACGTGCAGAGCAACAAAATCAAGTGGGCCAAGTGGTTGGTTTGGCGTGGACTGAAGTTGGTGGTGATTTACTTACCATTGAAGCGGCCATCATGCCCGGCAAAGGAAAAATCACTTGTACGGGTTCACTCGGTGATGTGATGAAAGAATCGGTGGAAGCCGCTCGCACCGTTGTGAGAAGTCGCTCTGTAGGCTTGGGTATCAAGGATGAAGTCTTTGAAAAGAAAGACATTCATATTCACGTGCCTGACGGCGCAACGCCCAAAGATGGCCCCAGCGCCGGTGCGGCAATGACTACTGCTTTGGTGTCTGCTATTACTGGAATTCCAGTGCGAAGTGACGTGGCGATGACGGGTGAAATCACCTTGCGTGGCGAAGTCACGGCGATTGGCGGGCTCAAAGAAAAGTTATTGGCGGCTTTGCGCGGTGGTATCAAAACGGTTTTAATCCCCGAAGAAAACCTCAAAGATTTACAAGAAATTCCTGATAACGTCAAGGAAGGCTTGGAAATTTTGCCAGTCAAATGGATCGATAAGGTGCTGGAATTGGCGCTGGAGAGAGTGCCCATGCCGCTGACTGATGAAGAAGCGATTGCGCAGGCTACACCTCCCGCAAAAACTGAAACTTTGGCCATCAAGCATTGACACAAGAGGATTTGTGGGGACGATGAGCCCAATTATTTTGGGTTATAATTCTTTTCCTCCATTGCGGGAGTAGCTCAGTTGGTAGAGCGCAACCTTGCCAAGGTTGAGGTCGAGAGTTCGAGACTCTTCTCCCGCTCCAAATTTAAAAAGGGAAGCACATGCTTCCCTTTTTTGTCGAAGAATAACGGCGCGATAGCAAAGCGGTTATGCACCGGATTGCAAATCCGTGTAGGTCGGTTCGACTCCGGCTCGCGCCTCCACCTTTAAAGAATCTCAATCTCATGCCGATTCTTAGATATCGCTTACTAGCTTTATCCATTTTTCAACGACATGAGAATCAATGCGGTCAGCATCAATAGTGCCTTGAATCGGACACAAGGTCCGATTAAGAAAATATCTGCAATTACCAAGCCCACCACGTTTGCGGTTGAAGAGGTGTCGGACGATTTGTCGAGCATAGAGCCTGCGCAAGTAGAAACGCAAAACAAACATAAAGCTAATAACCGACTCGATATGTTGGGTGGTGAAGTGGACGTTTGGGTTTAGATTTTTTGCGCTTAAACAATCTTAATCGGCTTTGACTTTTCCGGCTATCACCACGGGGCGCCATCTTTCAATTTCACTTGCGATGAATTTCCCCAATGCCTCTGGCGTGGTGGGCATGGCTTGCGCGCCTTCGGCTTGCAGCCTGCTTTTGAGATCGGGTGAATTAAGGCTGTTGTTGATGGGCGTGTTGAGTTGTTGAATGATGGCGGGTGGAGTGCCTGCAGGAGCCACGATGGAATACCACTGATCGGCTTCAAAATTAGTAATGGAAGCGAGGCCGCTTTCTGCAACGGTGGGTACATCGGGCATGCTGGTCAATCTTTTTTGGCTAGATACTGCGATGGCTTTGAGTTGTCCGCTTTTAACAAATGACATAACGGCAGGCGCACCACTGAAGATCAATTGAATTTGCCCTGCAACCAAATCAGTAACGGCAGGTAGGGTGCCGCGATAGGGCACGTGCACAATTAACGTTTGCCCTTGTAGTTTGAAATATTCCATGGCAATGTGTGCCGCACTGCCATTGCCACCTGACCCATAGTTGAATTGATTGGGTTTGAGTTGAAGCGCAGCGACCAATTCTTTGAAATTGTTAGCAGGAACGCTGGGATGTACCGCCAAAACATTGGGAACTTTTGCAATCCACGCAACGGGTGAAAAACTTTTGATGGGGTGGTAGGGTAGTGATGAATAAATAGAAGGTGTCACAACCAATGTACCAATATGACCCATTAACAATGTGTATCCATCTGCAGGTGACTTGGCTACTTTGTCAGCGCCTAGTGAACCACCCGCGCCTGGAACATTTTCAATCACAACGGCTTGGCCCCATGCTTCGGTTATTTTTTGTCCGATGGCGCGTGCCAATATATCCTTGCTACCCCCTGGCGTAAAAGGCACAACTAAACGAATGGTCTTGCTTAGATAGTTTTGTGCATGAGACGGATTGATAAAAAAAGAAGCCATCACTACAATTGAAATTGCAATAAAAAAACGATGAAGTAATTGAGTCATCATCAAAATTTGGTGGATTCACCTGGCTTTAGTGGATAGACTAGAGTCACACTACCTCGCATGGTATTACTGAATTCTGCTACTGTTCCTTTTGCTAAAGGATTAACACCATAGTGCATTGGAATCACATATTTAGCCTTGAAAAATTCTTTGATTGCATAAGCCGTATTAACGGGGCTCATGGTGAAGTTGCCGCCAATGGGCACCATGATTAAATCGGGTTTGTAGTACTCACCAATTAATTTCATATCACCAGACAAACCTGTGTCACCCATGTGATAAATTTTAAATCCTTTTTCGAGTTCGATGATGTAACCTAGGGGTTCACCGCCCACGTGTGTTTCTTCTTTTCCTGTCGCAGGATTTTTCTAAACCAATACCGACGACTGTTCTGCGCGAACCGCCGTGACCTTGACGCCAGCTGTGTGCTCAATCATTGCTGATTTATTGAGTCGAGGTAATAACTCAGGTGGCAAGATACCAAGCAATGCAGCTGACTGATTTAAGTCACCAGGCGCATACATTTTGTCTTGATTGAGCTGAGCAATGGCAGGCGCATCTGCGATGTGATCTAAATGTCCGTGCATGACGAGCAACACATCTACCTTACCCAAATTTTCTAAATTTTTAAAGTAAGCAGGTGTAGTTGGATTTGTTTTTAACCATGGGTTAATAATAATATTTTTCCTTTGGGTGTTTTAATTTTGAATGCTGATTAACCTAACCAAAAAACCTCTGTGGTTTGAGCCATTGAGCAATTTTAAAAAAATCGAATAAAAGGCCAATCAAAGCTTTATAAATCATGGTGACTCCTGAATGCGAACGTTGAGTTAAGCTTAACTTAAAATAGGTTTGGAGCCTATGATTCTTAACGTGTCGTTCGTTGTTCTAAAGGTTGGTATGAAACATATTATTGGGTACTTGAGTTTGCTTTTTTTTGCGGCACCTGTGCTTGCTCAGGATGTTTACCCTAATCGACCCATCCGATTGATTGTTGGATATACCCCAGGAGGCGCAACCGACATCGTGGCCAGAAGTTTGGCGGTTAAGCTGCAAGAAACTTTGGGGCAGCCGGTCATTGTTGAAAACAAATCAGGCGCGAGCAGCAATATAGCATCTGAGTTTGTGGCGCGCAGTGCGCCCGATGGCTATACCTTGTTGTTGGGGACTATTGCCAATGCCACCAATATGACGGCATACAAAAACATGGGTTATGACACCATGACTGATTTTGTACACATCACGCAAACCATGACTGCGCCTTCTGTGTTAGCTATTCATCCATCGGTGCCTGCAAAAAATCTTAAAGAATTTTTAGAATATGCCAAAAAAAATCCAGGACGAATTGCGTTTTCTAGCAGTGGCAATGGGGGCTCGCCACACTTGGCGGGTGAACTATTAAAAATGCGGGTGGGTTTAGATTTTATCCATGTGCCATACAAAGGCGCGTCGCCTGCCTTGGCTGATTTATTAAGTGGTCAAGTGCAAATGAGTTTCCAAACCGCTTTATCAGCAATCCCACATTTAAAAAGTGGTAAGTTGAATGTGATTGCAGTGGCGTCTAAAAAAAGAATGATGGCGATGCCACAAATACCAACAATGTCTGAAGCGGGCTTGCCTGATTTTGAAGTGTCGAGTTGGAATGGATTGATGGCGCCTGCAAAAACGCCACCCGCTATTGTGAATTTACTTTATCAAGCAACGATTAAAGCTTTGAGCTCCAATGATGTGCGTGAAAAAATGGAGGCTCAAGGTGCAGAGCCCGTTGGGAGTACGCCAGATGAATTTAGAGCCTATGTGAAATCAGAAATCGATAAATGGGCTTTGGTGATTACAAAATCGGGCGCTAAGTTCGATTAAAACGTGACTTTGACTTTGGTTAAAAGTTCACGCCAACTTTTTAATTCTTCATTGATCTCTTGACGAAACGCGTCAGATTTAACATTGGTTAATTCAAAACCAAGTCCCATTAATTTTTCTTTAATCTCGGGCTCCGCCATCACCTTGCTGATGGCTATCTCATAAATATTGATGATGGCTTTGGGTGTGCCTGCTGCAACAAAAAAACCACCCCATGTTTCGACGACAAAACCTTTGTATCCTGATTCGATAGCCGTTGGTACATTGGGTAATGCATTCATGCGTTGTGCAGAGGTGACAACTATTCCTTTGAGTTTTCCGCCTTTGATCATGCTGACTGCTGTGGGCGCTGAGACGCTTGCAAATTGAACTTGCGCACCCATGGCGCTGTTGAGCGCGGGGGCTGCGCCTGCGTATGGAATGTGTCTGATCTTGGCGTTGGCTAAGAGTGTGAGTAATCGTTCCGCCGCTAAATGCGGAATTGATCCTAAACCTGGAGAAGAAAACGTCACGTCTTGTTTGTTGGAGAGTGCAACCAATTCGGCTAATGTATTGGCTGGAAAATCAGGATGTGCAACCAAGATATTGGATTGAGTAAAAAATTTTCCAATCGGTGCCAAGTCTTTGTCAACGTCGTATCCAGCATCTGGATTGATGAGTTGATTGGCAAGCATGGAGTTGGAGTTAACAAAAATAATGTGTCCATCGGGTTTTGATGCGGCCACATATTTAGTTGCAACGCCAGAGCTTGCACCCGGTCTGTTTTCAACAATCACAGGTCTACCGATTAGCGCTGTGAGTCTTTCTGCGACCAAGCGTCCTGCAATATCGACGCCGCCACCAGGCGGAAATCCAACCACCATGGTGATTTTTTGACCGGGTATTAAATCGGTTTGCGCTTGTGCAATTAACGAAGCGCTTAGCAAACCAAGGGTAGTAATGGCGCAAGCGATTGATTTTGAAATTTTGAGTAATGACATTTCAATGTCCTTTTTTGTTATGAGCAGCGGCAATCTCGGCGTCATCCGAGTGAACGTCTTCTTTATCGAGTTTAGCCAAAGCTTCCATACCCAAGTGATACATCACGTCGCGCTCCATCCAATTGCGCAAAGGTTGAGTGAGTACCACGCGTGTATATCGCAGCAGCAAATCATTTTTTTGCGCCAATTGTTTGGCGATTTCCCAAGCGCGTGGCAATAAATCTTTGCGTGGCATTACTTCAGAAACGAGACCTAACTCGAGCGCTTTTTTAGCAGGAATAATTTCGCCCATCAACATGAAATAGCGAGCGCGGTTGAGACCGAGAAGCATGGTGTAAACAATGTTGAGGCCGTCGCCAGGTACTTGGCTTGCGATTTGAAAATGCGCGGTGTCTTCAAAGCTTGCATCGTCTGCAGCAATAACGATATCGCACATGAGTGGAATTTCGGAGTGGCGCATGGCAGGGCCATTGACAATCGCGATGATGGGCACTTCGATATCAAGCAAACGCGTCATCAAACGTTTGGCGTTCCAATGGGTTTTATCGAGCAAGTCGGCTGTGATGTTGTCTTGTACTTCTTTGTAAAAAGATCGACCCACTTCTGCTTTGGGACCACAAAACACGTCGCCTGTTCCTGTGAGGATGATGAGTCTGTTATCGCGATCGGCGCCAACATCGGTGAATGCTTGAACCAGCTGCGATTGACTACTAGGCCCCCATTGCAAAGGGCCGTTGTTGGTGTGTAGTGTCATTTGCAAAATGCCGTCTTTGCGTTCGAAGTGAACGTGGCTATATTTGTTTTTGTAGGAATCAAAAGTAGACAAAATATTCTCCAAAAAAAGTTGATTCGATCCTAGGAAATTTGTATGAAGGTGTCAATCACCTTGGTAACTGTGATTGCGATTAAACCAAGGCCACCGACTTGACCTGCGCCCAAACGGTGTCGCCCGTCTGAAGGCCAAGTGTTTGGACCGCGCGCGAAGTAATGCGTGCCAGCAGGGGAGTTTGGCCGCAACGCAAATGAATCATGGTTTGTGAAGGATGAATGTCGGGTGTCATTTGTTCAATCACACCTTTGAATTGATTTTGAATGCTGCTTTGTTGAGGCAGTTGTTTGGAGATACTCACGTCTTTTGCCAAAACGCGCACCCGCACAACTTGGTTGAGTTGAAAATTAGAGTTGCGCAACCAAAGGCTGCCGCCTTCAAAATCAATGCGCGCAAGATGCCAATGCGAGTTGATTTCTTTAACGTTTGCTGTGAGTAAGGCGCCGATTTCATCATTCAATGCAGACATTGCGCCTGTTGAGAGCAATACATCTTCGATAGGACCACTGGCGTGCACTTGTCCACGATCGAGTATCACCAATGATTGTGCTAAACGGGTTACCTCGGACATGGCGTGTGTGACATAGAGCATGGGTATCTTTAAGTCATCGCGCAAACGGATCAACCAAGGCAATACTTCTTCTTTTTTATTTTGATCGAGGGCGGATAGGGGTTCATCAAGTAACAAAAGTTGCGGACTGGAGGCCAAGGCGCGAGCAATCGCTACTCTTTGTTTTTCGCCAACCGATAGTTGTTCGGTTTGCCTTTGCAATAAGTGTTCTATACCTAATAAATCAATCGCATGATCAAGCAGTTGTTGTGATTGTTGATTTGAAGATGCGCGTTGACTTGCAAATTTAAGATTCTCTGCAACGTTGAGATGCGCAAACAAACTAGGCTCTTGAAATACATAGCCAATGGATCTTTGCCATGTGGGTATAAAAATAGAGTCACGATCGTTTTGCCATACTTGATTGTTGATGGTAATGGAGGCGTGATGAGGTTTTTCCAGTCCTGCTACGCATCGCAACAAAGTAGTTTTTCCTGAGCCTGACGCGCCATAAATAGCAGTGATGCCAGTATTGGGGAGTTGCAAATTGACATTTAGATTGAAGTCATGTCGTTGCAATTGACATTGAATGAGTGATGTACGGGTTGTCATGGCATCACTCTTAGCGTACGCTGCTTGAAGAGCGACATGCCTAACAAAATCACAAACGAAAAAATCAATAACGCCGCAGAAAGTGCATGTGCTTGCGTGTATTGCATCGCTTCTACATATCCATAAATTTGTGTGGATACTACGCGTGTTTGCTCGGGGATGTTGCCGCCAATCATGAGCACCACGCCAAACTCACCAATGGTGTGAGCAAAACTGAGTATGGCGGCTGTATAAAAACCAGGTTTTGCCAATGGAATTGCAACATGTAAAAAAGCATCGATAGGACTCGCACGCAGTGTTGCGGCAACTTCCATGGGTCTTGCGCTCATATTTTCAAATGCATGTTGTAGGGGCTGTACGGCAAATGGCAATGAATAAATGATGGATCCAATGACTAGTCCTGTGAATGAAAAAGAGAGATAGCCCCAGCCGATGGTATTTGTAAAAATACCAATCGGTCCATTGGGTCCTAGTGTGACCAATAAATAAAATCCCAATACGGTGGGGGGCAAAACCAAAGGCAAAGCAACGATGGCGCCAACAGGTTTGCGCAACCATGATGTAGTCTTGGACAGCCACCAGGCAATAGGCGTTGCAATCAACAGCAACAACACGGTGGTGAGACTGGCCAATTGCAGCGTCAGTTTGATTGCGCTGAGGGTGCTGGAGTCAAAGGTCATAGCCGTATGAGCGAATCAGTTGTTGAGTTGAACTTTTTTTCAGGTATTGAAGAAAAGAAATTGCGGTTGTATTTTTTTCTGCTTTGCGAAGGAGTATCGCATCTTGTTTGAGGGGAGTATGAAGTTGTGTAGGTATTAACCAAACCGATCCTTTTTGAATGAGACCTTGTTCCATCACTTGCGATAGGGCAACAAAACCCAATGATGCATTTTGTGTGGCAATAAATTGATACGCTTGACTGATGTTGTCACCCATCACTATTTTTGTTTTGAGAGACTCTTGTAAACCCAATTGTTGAAGAACTTCTTGCGCCGCTAATCCGTAAGGGGCGAGTTGTGGGTTGGCCATCACTATTTTGTTAAAAGCCATTTTTTTTAATACATCGCCCTGTGAGTCAACAACATGTGCTTGTGCGCTCCACAAAACCAATCGACCCCTTGCATATGTAAATTGTGATGATGCAATGCCTAAACCTTCTTCACCGATTTTGGCGGGAGTTTGAGTATCTGCTGCTAAAAAAATATCAAAGGGCGCGCCATTTTTAATTTGTGCATACAAACTTCCTGTAGATCCTATGGAGACTCGCAGGACATGGCCCGTTTCTTTTTGAAATTGTGATGCGATGATGTGGATAGGTGCAGAAAAGTTGGAGGCGACTGCAACGTCGATGGTGGCAGCAAATACAGGAAGACTTGCTGCAATAAGGCAGAGCGATGCAAATAAAAATTTCATTGCGCCAAGTAGCCGCCATCAATCGGTAGTGTGTGGCCTGTGATCATGCTGGCACTGGAAGAGCATAAAAAGACGACTGCCCCCACGATGTCTTGAGGTTTTGCTAGGCGACCCAGCGGCGTGATGCTTTTTATTTTTTCAACCAACTCGGGTTGCGCAAGCAGTGGCTTGATGAAATCGGTTTCTACCCATGTTGGGGCAATGGCGTTAACACGAATGTGGTGCGGTGCCCACTCAATAGCGAGTGCGCGTGTGAGGTTGACCACTGCGCCTTTGGTGGATTGGTAAGAGATATTGGGATACAAACCACCCCCCGATAAACCCATGATTGATGCGGTGTTAACGATTGATCCACTGCCTTGCGAAATCATGTGACGCGCGGCTGTTCGTGCACAAATAAATACGCCAGTGAGATTGACATCCACCACGCGATTCCAATCTTCAATAGACAAATCCACAGAAGCTTTGCGGATAGCAATACCAGCGTTGTTAATGAGAATATCTAAACGCTGGCGATGATCGAATGCCCTTTGTATCGCTTTTGTGACTTGCGCCTCGTCTTGAATATCCACTTGGAGACCTTGTGCGGACAAACCTTCTTTGTTGATGGCGTTTGCAGTGGACAGCGCGGCTGATTCATTGATATCCAAGATAACTACATGCGCGCCTGACCTTGCGAGTGCGAAAGCTACGGCTTGTCCGATGCCGTTGCCCCCGCCAGTGACTACGGCGGTTTGGTTGTGTAAATCAAAAGCAGTTTTCGGATTGAAATTTTGAGTCATTTTGCTTAATCGTTTAGTATTTATTCTATTTTTGCATGGATAGTGGACTTTGTGTCAAACTAAGCCTACAAATCTTAGAAATTGAGTGGTGTTATGTTGGAGACTGCTGTGAGACAAATCATTGATGCCCATCATCATTTTTGGGATTTGGATAAAAATTATCACCCTTGGTTGTGCGACTCAAAACCCATTGCATTTCGTTATGGAAGCTATGAGGCCATTCGCAAAAATTATTCACAAGCCGATTATTTGAATGACGCGCGTCACTTTCAAGTACAAGGTTCTGTCTATGTAGAGACTGAATGGGATTCCAGCGACCACGAAGGTGAAATGAAATACGTTGATGCATTGCGTCAAACGCAGCGTTTGCCAACGGTTGCTGTTGCGCATGTGAGGCTTGATGATGCTGACGTGAAAAAAAAATTAGAGTATCAGCAATCGTTTTCTTTTGTGCGCAGTGTGCGTCATAAGCCGCGCGCCAATATCCGTGCCAATGAAACTCAACCTGGCGGCATGATGGATTCGCAATGGCGGCAAGGTTTTTCTGCATTAGGTGCTTTGGGATTGCGCTTTGATTTGCAAACACCTTGGTGGCATGTGCACGAGGCCACTCAACTGGCAAAGACTTTTCCAAACGTGCCCATCATCATCAATCATGCAGGTTTGCCATCCAATCGAGAAGAGCAGGCTATCAAAAGTTGGAAAAAAGCAATGAAGGCCGTTAGCGCGGTTGATCAAGTGACCGTCAAAATTTCTGGTATTGGTTTGCCAGCGCATAAGTGGACTGCCGAGAGTAATTCTCAAGTTGTCCTGAGTTTGATTGAGATGTTTGGTGTGAATCGATGTATGTTTGCCAGTAATTTCCCTGTTGACAGTTTGTGCGCAAGCTTTGATGATATTTTTATTGGATTTGAGACGATAGTGAAAGATTTTTCTGAAGTTGAAAAAGACGCTTTGTTTAGAACAAATGCCAACCGAATTTACGATATGGGACTGCTATGAAAAAAAAACCATCGATTGGTTATATAGGATTGGGACTGATGGGAGGTCCTATGACTCAACATCTTGTCAAAAAATCTTATGAGATACATGGTTTTGATATTTTGGAAAAGCAAAGAGAGGCTGCTCAGGCATGGGGTGTGATTGCACATCAAGATTTGCAATCAACGGTGATCGGTAGAGACTTAATCGTGCTTAATTTGCCGACCACTGCAGCCGTCGAGGATGTTGTGTTTGGAGACCAAGGCATTGCGCAAGTGATAAAACCCTATCAGTGTGTGGTTGATTTTTCAACGATCAAAGTTGGTACGGGTAAAAAACTGATTCAAAAGTTATTGCAAGAGACAGGCTGCGCATGGGTTGACGCACCTGTTTCGGGTGGACCCATGGCCGCGGGTTCGGGTACTCTGACGGTGATGGCTGGTGCACGTGAGCAAGATTTGCCATTGATTCAAACCTTGATGGACGATGTTTCGTCGCAATTCTCCGTGGTGGGATTGCCTGGTAGTGGTTTGGTTGCAAAAATGCTCAATCAATTGATGGTGGGTTGTTTGCACGCGGTGATTGCAGAAACAGTTGCCGTCGCCGAAGGTGCTGGCATTGATGCCGCATTGATCCCTCAGGCGCTCACGGGCGGGCATGCAGATGGTGTGGCTTTTCAATTGTTGTATCCGCGTATGTTGGCGCGTGACCATGCCCCTAGGGGTTATGTTCGTCAGTTGCTCAAGGATTTAGATATGGTGCAAGACTACGCTGGCTCGTTAAAAGTGCCAACGCCGATGACCGCACAAGCACAAACCCTGTATCGCATGTTGGCCCATTGGGGGCATACTGAGCTTGACACCTCTGCGATCATGAAGGTGTATGACCGTTGAAGTATGAACAAAACAAAGGAGAACTTTATGAAAATGTCATTCAAACCCTTATTAATGGCCAGCTTGATGGGCCTGACCCTGATGGGTTCTGGTGCTTTGCACGCTCAGATTAAGTTGCGCTACGCCCATGTGGGTGTCGCCAATGCGCCACAAACCTTGTATGCCGAAGAGGTGGCCAAATTAGTAAAACAGCGATCGAATGGTCGCGTTGAAATTCAAGTGTTTGCAAACTCGCAATTGGGTGGTGTGGGTGAAATGGTCGATGGCGTGAAGTCAGGCGCCATTGCAATTGGACATCATGATTTTGCGTCGCTTGCAAAAATTGCACCTGATACAGCCGTATTCAATGCGCCATTTTTGTACCGTGATGCGGGACATAGTTTGCGCGCGACTGATTCGCGCTCATCCGAAGCGCTCAAGGTGGTGAATCAACAACTTCTTGATAAAGGCGGCATGCGAATTGTGGGTAGCTTTTTTCAGGGAACTCGCCACCTCACATCTAAAGAAAAAGTTTTAACTCTTGCCGATATGAAGGGTAAAAAGTACAGAGGTGTGCCCGTCAAATTGTGGTCGTCCATGCTCACGGGTATGGGCGCTGTCGCTACACCCGTTGAAGTATCAGAACTGGCTACAGCATTGGCAACGGGTTTGGTGGTGGGGCAAGAAAATCCCTTACCTAATATTTTTAATTTAAAACTGTATGAAGTTCAAAAATTTGTGATGTTGACCGGACATATGCAATCGGTTCTTGCGGTTTTTGTGAATGAAAAAATTTGGCAAGGCATTCCTGCCGCGGATAGAAAAATCATCGAAGACACCATGTACGAAGTCGGTCAACAAACCTTGGCGTGGGATAAGGAGTCATTTGATCGCTATCGCAAAGATTTAGAAGCCAAAGGCATGACTTTTGTTGGCGAAAAAGAAGGACTCAACTTGGATCAGTTTCGCAAAGCCGTGCTCACGCAAGTGGGTAAAGACTTTCCCGAGTGGAATAATTTAATTCCACAAATTCAAGCAATTAAATAATTCCTGGGTTCAATATTTACCCTTGTAATCAAGGGTAAATATTTTTATTGCGTATGTTTAAAAAATTTCGTCAAATCCAAATTTATATTTGTCTTGCCTTGTTGGCCGCGTTAATTTTTACGCCCACATTGCAAATCGTAATGCGTGGTGTTTTTGATGTACCCATGGCGGGCGGCGAAGAGTTGGCTCGGTATTTTTTAATCTGTCTGACTTTGATTGGCGGCGGTTTTGTGACCAGTCAAGGTGGACAAATCAAGATGGAAGAAATCCAAGCCATGCTGCCCGATCGGTTGCGTTGGTATTTACAGTTGTTGATTGATTTTTGTGGCGTGGGTATGTTTGGGTTTATTGCTTACGCCTCCATTCGTTCCATTTTGAATAATTTAGAAAATCAAACGGCAACGCTTGAAATGCCTTTTTGGATCTTCATGATGCCGTTAACGTTAGGCATGATTTTTTTGTGTATTGAATCGATGGTTGAGTTAGCTAATACATGGAAGAATCAAAGTGCGAACGAAAAACAAACAACACTAACCTGAGGTTTTTTCAATGAGTGGTTTTCTTGTTATCTTTGCGTTTTTGTTGTTATTTATATTGGGCTTCCCCGTTGTCTTGGCAATTGGACTGCCCAGCATTGCGTATCTCTTGATCAATCAATTACCCATTGAGATGGTTGCGCAACGAACCCTTTACGCTTTAGATTCTTTCCCCTTGGTTGCAGTACCTGTTTTTCTTTTTGTCGGTAGTTTGATGAACAGCGCGGGCATCTCTAAGCACATCTATCGCTTTGCAGATACGGCTGTTGGACGTCTTCCTGGTGGATTGGCTCAGGTTAATATTTTCGGTAGTTTGATATTTGCTGGTATGTCGGGTTCTGCATTGGCCGATATTGGTGGCATTGGCAGAATTGAAATCGATGCAATGAAGGAGAAGGGTTTTAATCCTGCATTTGCAAGTGCAGTGACATCTGCTTCAGCCATTGTTGGTCCAATTTTTCCACCTAGTATTCCATTGATTTTGTATGGCACCGTCACAGGCTCTTCAGTGATTCAACTTTTATTGGGTGGTATTTTGCCTGGCTTGTTGTGTGTTGCTGCATTGATGGCTGTGACCGCATGGTTGGCACTAAAGAGAGGATATCCTCGCGCAGAACGTTGGCCGAGCTTCAAACAGTTGTGGACGGATATGTTCCCTGCTTTGCCCGCATTGTTTGCGCCCATCATTTTGATTGGTGGTATGCTGATGGGTTATTTCACGCCTACAGAAATCGCAGCGGTGACCGTTGCTTATGCGTTGCTGATCAGTTGGCTTTTTTACAGAGAGTTAACCTGGCCTCGATTGCTTGAGGCAGGAATTGAAACTCTGCGCTCTTCTGCAGGCATCTTGTTGATTGTTGCGGTGGCTGCTTTGTTTGGATGGGTTTTGTCAGTAGAGCAAGTGCCGCAAGCGATGACGCAATTAATGTTGTCGATTTCTACCGACCCCTATGCTTTATTGTTATTAGTCAATGTGTTGCTATTGATTGTGGGTATGTTTTTAGATAGCACCACTGCGATTTTGGTCATCGCCCCCATCATTGCAAAACCCATGATGGCCGCAGGCGTTGATCCTGTTCATTTGGGTATGGTGGTTATTTTTAACTTAATGATTGGCTTACTTACGCCACCTATGGGCTTGGCTTTGTTTTTGGTTGCAGACATTGCCAAGGTGAAGATGAAAGATGTGTTGATTGAAATGTTGCCGTTTTATGTGCCTTTGGGAATCACCTTGTTGATGATCACTTACATTCCCGCCATTACATTGTGGTTACCTCGCATGATGGTAGGTTAGTCCATCTTGATATTGGCTTGTTTAATTAATTTTCCAAAGCGTTCAAACTCTTGGCGATTGAGTTGACTGAATTGCTCAATGCTGATGTTGCCAGGCTCGCCGCCCAAGCCTTTGAGTTTATTTTGTACTTCGGGTAGTTTGATGATTTTGGCTAGCTCGTTTTGCAATTTAGTCACCACATCAGTAGGAGTTCCTGTGGTTACAAAAACGCCATACCAAGTGGTCATCTCAAATCCAGGTATACCCGCTTCAGACATGGTGGGTACTTGTGGCAGCTCGTTGCTTCTTTGTGCTGTTGTGATGGCAAGAGGTTTGAATTTCCCAGCTTTGATTTGACTCATTGCCGATGAAGTTGTGTCGAACATGATTTGCACATTGCCTGAAATAATATCCATATGGGCCTGCGCACTTCCTTTGTAAGGGATGTGAATGCTTTTGACACCTGCGGCTAGATCAAACGCTTCGCCTGCAATGTGTTGTGTGCTACCGATGCCCGATGAAGCGTATTTGAATTCACTAGGCTTGGCTTTCATCAAAGCAATTAATTCTTTGACATTGTTGGCTGGAACTGAAGAGCCCACCACCAAGACATTAGGAACAACGACTACCAAGCCAATGGGTGTTAAATCTTTCATGGGATCGAAAGACAGTTTAATGAGATGAGGTGCAATCGCTTGACCTGTATTGGTTGCAACCAAGAGTGTGTGTCCGTCGGGTTGTGCCTTTGCTGTTAAATCAGCCGCGATGGTGTTGGATGCTCCTGGTTTGTTTTCAACAACGAATGTGCCTTTCATGGAGTCGGTCATTTTTTCAGCCAACATGCGGGCAATGATGTCTGTGCCGCCGCCTGCATTAGCGCCGACCATCAATCGAACAGTTTTGGTGGGATAAGCCGTTTGTGCGTACAAAGCTTGACCCAAACATAGAACTGTTAAAAATAAAGAGGCAAATAATTTTTTCATTTTAAATTCTCCATGAATTCGGATGATGTTTTAGTTTTTACTTGATCGGTGATGCACGCCCATTCGACAAGCAATATCAAATGCATTCATCATGGCTTGAGGATTGGCTGCATTTTTTCCTGAGATATCGTAGGCTGTACCGTGAGCAGGTGTTGTGATGGGTATGGGTAAGCCGCCATGTACGGTGACACCTTTTTCAAAGCCCATGAGTTTCATCGCAATTTGTCCTTGATCGTGGTACATGGTGACAACACCATCGTAGCCACCTTCTTTGCGAATGGCTCTGACAAATGCAGTATCTGCAGGGTAGGGGCCATCAGCAGGAAAGCCTGATGCTTTGGCTTGTTCAACACCAGGCGCAATGATGGTGATTTCTTCATCTCCGTAATTGCCGTTGTCGCCATTGTGAGGATTGAGTCCGCACACTGCGATGCGTGGATTTTTTTTGCCAGACGCTTGCAAGGCCTTGGAGATCATTTGAATGGATTCGACGACTTTAGCGGGCGTGAGTAATTCACTCACTTCTTTGAGTGGGACGTGTGATGTCACGCGTGAAGTCCATAAATCTTGCAACACATTGAGTTCACCACAAATGCCATCAAATTTGAGCAGTTGTGCAAACCAACGCAACTCATCTTCTTGATGCATGCCACCTAATCGCAATGCACTTTTGTTGAGTGGTGCAAAACATAACGCATCGGCATGACCGTCTCTGACCAATTGAGCGCCTTCTTGCAATCCGTTGAGCATGTATTGGCCGTTATTGGCATTGGCTAAGCCCACTGGAAATGCTGGGGCATCTAAGCCTGACCAGGTGTGCCATTGAACCGATGGAGGTGTCTGCACGGTGCCGCGTTGCGAAATCAAAATAATTTTTGCCTGTTGCCGTGTGGAGGTTTGGTTGAGCAACTTTTGTACTAATTCAGTACCAATTCCAGCAGGGTCGCCTGTGAATAAAGCAATGGTGGGTAATGTCATAAAAAATACTTCTTTGTGCGTTGATGGGTCTATCAAGACCAAGTATAGAGATGCCCCACTGAAATTACCTACTGGTTTTTACGCATTCGGATTCTCGAAACCAGGCGCGTGCGTGACAACTGCGGGTAAATACAACCGCATATTTTTTTTGAAAATGGGATACTTAAAGTATGAGTACGACAACACCCTTTGGGCGCGTATCGCCCGTTAATCCACAGTGGCTCGCAAAAATGAAGCCTGAAGTGGTTCTTGAGCCCGACTTACCCATGGTTGATACCCATCATCATTTGTGGGATGCATTACCTGCTGCATTGCCGCAAGAAGACAACGCAAGAGATCACACCTATTTGTTAGCGCAATTTCAAAACGATATTCAATGCGGTCACAAAACAATCGCAACTGTTTATGTGCAATGTCACGCCAAATACCGCACAACGGGTCCAGAAGAATTCAAGCCTGTAGGTGAAACAGAATTTGCAGCATCGATTGGAGTTGAAAACGATGCCAATGCGCAAAATAAAGCGCGTGTGTGCCAAGGTATTGTGGGTGCAGCTGATCTAACAATGGGTGCCCGTGTTCAAGCGGTGTTGGAAGCGCATGTACAAGCCGGGCAAGGGCGATTCAAAGGAGTGCGTGCATCAGCCGCATACGACGAAGATCCGATCATTGGCAATACCATTCATGAACCGTATCACTACATGAGAAAAGATTTTCGTGAAGGTGTTTCGATGCTCACTCGTATGGGTTTGTCATTAGATGCGTGGGTTTTTCATACGCAATTGTCTGAGTTGATCGATTTAGCAAAAGCATTTCCTGATACAACGATCGTTATGGGTCACTGCGGCGGCGCATTGGGATATGGACCCTACGCGGGTCAGCGCGATCTTGTATTTGCGCAATGGAAAAAATCATTGCAAGAGTTGGCGCGATGTGAAAACGTCCATATGAAGTTGGGTGGCATGATGATTCGCTTGGCAGCGGTTGATTTTTTGAGCCTGCCTGCACCACTCACATCAGTTGAACTGGCCAAGCGTTGGGGGCCTTATATTGAAACCTGCATCGAATTGTTTGGTCCCAAACGTTGCATGTTTGAGAGTAATTTTCCAGTAGAAAAAGCGGGCACGCCTTGGGTGACCTTGTGGAATGCTTTTAAACACATCACTGCAAAAGCATCGGCTGACGAAAAAATGCAAATGTTTTGCACTACTGCACAACGCGTTTATAGGCTTGTATAAAAAATGAACATGACGATTGAACTCAAAGACTTAAATTTTTTAGGTGAAAATTTACATCGACCTGAAAGTGTCATCGCCACATCAAAGGGTGAGTTGTTTGTATCCGATCATGAGTGCAGTGTTCATCAATTGGGTCAACCGAGGAAAAAATTAATCGGTAAACCCGATGGTTTTTTAACCAATGGTATTGCGCTCACGCCACAGCGTGAATTCTTGGTGGCTAATTTGGGAACCGAATGCGGCGGCGGCGTCTGGCGCATTGATCATGAGCATCGCATCACTCCTTTTTTGATGGAGGTGGATGGGCATGCAATGAGCAACACTAACTTTGTCACGATTGATGCAAGGGGGCGCACATGGATTTCAATGAGTACGCGAATGGTACCTCGCTATCGCGCGTTCAATGCACAAACTGCTGACGGTTTTATCGCCGTGATTGATCAGCTCGGTGCGCGCATTGTGGCCGATGATATTTCGTTTACCAATGAATGCCGTGTTGACCCCACAGGAGAGTGGTTGTATGTCAATGAAACCTACGGACGAAAACTTTCACGCTATCGCATTATTAATCAAGAGCAATGTGTCTTAGGTCCTAAAGACGTGGTCTATCAATTTACTAATGGAGACTTTCCTGACGGACTATCTTTTGATGCGCAAGGCGGTGTATGGGTGGCTTGTGTGGTTTCGAATCGAGTCGTTCGTGTTGCGCAAGATGGAAGTGCGCATGTGATTTTGGAAGACCCCAACGAAAAAATCATTGCCCATGCAGAAGCCAAATATGCGCAAAATGCAATGACGCAAGAAGACGTGTATGCAGGCACCGTGCAAACATTGGGGAATGTGTCGAGTATTGCATTTGGCGGCGCCGATTTCAAAACTGTTTACTTAGGCAATTTAGGCGCTACGCGTATCGCCACTTTTCAATCCACGATTGCGGGTGCACAACCGCCGCATTGGCATTATTGAAATGCTGATATGAGTATTGATCGCCCTTTAAAAGGAATACGTGTTTTAGAAATTGCATCTATTATTGTGGGGCCATTGGCTGGTCAATATTTAGGTGATATGGGTGCTGATGTCATCAAACTTGAGCCCCCTGAAGGGGATCGAACACGAGTGATGGGCCCTAAACGCTCGCCTCGTATGGGATCATTTTTTTTGACAAGTAATCGAAGCAAACGAAGTGTGGTTGCAGATTTAAAAACACCAGAGGGTCTAGAAATCTTAAATGCCTTGTTGTCGCAAACAGATGTTTTATTGCATTCGATGCGAACACCAGCGGCGGATCGCTTGGGTTTAAATTTTGAGAAACTCTACAAAAAATATCCACGATTGATTTATTGTCATGTATCAGGTTATGGTGATGATGGCTTGTATGCGGGTCGAGCTGCTTACGACGATATTATTCAGGCAGCTTCGGGCTTGGCGCAACTGCAAACCGTGATTGCTGGGCAACCGCGTTTTATTCCCACTATCATGGCCGACAAAGTGACTGGTTTACATGCGGCATATGCAATTGCGATGGCCATCATTCAGCGAGCACAAACAGGCGCTGGTCAAAAAGTGGATGTGGCTATGTTTGAAACCATGAGTGCATTCAATATGGTGGAACATCAATGGGGCCATGCGTTTCACCCACCCATTGCACCCATGGGTTATGAGCCCGTAAGCACAGCTTCGCGTCGTCCGTACAAAACTAAAAATGGATTTTTAGTTTTATTGCCTTATAACGATTCTGATTGGTTTCGTTTTTTTGAGCTGGCGGGTGAACCCGACATCATGAAGGATGAACGATTTGCTACTTTTCAGGCGAGACAAAACAACTTTCGTTTGGTGTGGGACGAAATTGAAAAACAAATTGCGCGCAAAACTAATGAAGAGTGGCTGTCATTGTTAAAGGCAGAGGATATTCCATTTTCTGTAGTTAATAGTTTGGATGATCTTGTTAACGATCCGCATTTAGAGAGTGTGAATTTTTGGGAAATACGCCAGCATCCGAGTGAGGGTGATTTGCGTATTCCGCGAGTTGCGACTCAAATGAGTGGAGCAAATACACGAATTGAACGCTTGCCGCCCCAATTGGGTGAGCACACACGCGAAATTTTATTGGAATGTGGGTTTGAAAGTAAAAAAATCCAGGAATGGCTTGGACAAGGCGGCCCTTGCTATGCGATTCAAAATTAAAACAACTCAGGAGATTCAATCATGACCACACGTCGACAATTTGTTCAACACAGTGTTGCATCAACCATCGCATGTGCCGTGCCTTTGGTTTTTGCGCAAACGACGAGTTGGCCTGAAGCGCCCGTTAAAATTATTGTCCCTTTTGTGGCTGGTAATGCATCGGATGTTTTGACGCGTATGGTGGCCGAGCGATTGCAATCTCGTTTAGGGCAAACCTTTATTATTGAAAACAAAGTGGGGGCGGGCGGCATGATTGGTATGGAGGCGGTTCGAAATTCAAAGCCTGACGGTTACACCATTGCATCCGCAACGATTGGTACTCTATCGATCAATCAATTTTTGTTTAAAAAGATGCCGCATGACCCCGAAACTGATTTTGTTTATGCGTCAACAATTTGGGAAAATTGCAATGTTTTCATGGTGTCACCTCAGCATCCTGCAAAAAATTTACAAGAATTGATTGTATGGTCACGCGCGCAGGCCAGGGGTGCCAATATTGGATCCTCCGCCATTGGATCTTCTCCTTATTTGGCGGCTTCATTATTTAAAGTAAGAGCAAATATTCAAGCCACTATCGTGCCCTTTCCAGGGGGTGCTCAATCACTCACTGCACTTATTGCTGGCGAAACTGATTTTGCCATTGACAATATTGCTAGTGCATTACCACTGATTCGCGCTGGTAAGGTAAGAGCAGTGGCAGTTACGTCGGATTATCGATGGCCCACTCTTTCCGATGTGCCAACCACTGCAGAATCTGGCGTGAAAGATTTTGTGCTGATATCTTGGGGTGCATTGGTCATGCCCAAAGGTACACCACCAGCTGTTCTCAACAAATTATCTCAATCGGTTCAAGCGGTTGCAGCAGATGCAAGCATGCAACAACGGTTCATGGATGCGGGGGCTAAATTGGTTTCTTCCACGCCTGCACAAACGCATGCCTTTGCAGCAAGCGAACGTATTAAATGGAAAGAGGCTGTAATGTTGTCAGGTGCGAAATTAGATTCGTAATCGAGTAAAAAAATGCAAACCAAACAATTGGGAACTTCGGATATTCACGTGACTCATTTGTGCATGGGAACAGCCACCTTTGGTGGTCAAGCCGATCAAGCCGCAAGCTTTGCAATGCTTGATGCATGTGCGGATGTTGGAATTAATTTTATTGATACTGCCAACGTTTATCCATTGGGCGCTCAGATGAGCGAAAGAGGTCAGTCTGAAACCGTGGTCGGTCAGTGGCTCAAGGGCCGGCGACAACATTTTGTGTTGGCAACCAAAGCGGGTGGTGTGATGGGTCCCAGTGCAAATGAGCGCGGATCCTCAAAGCAGCACTTATTGACTGCTTTGGACGCTTCGCTCAAACGACTGCAAACAGATTATGTTGACGTGTATCAATTGCACTACGATGATTTCAAAACGCCCTTGGTTGAAACCATCGAAGCGATGAATCAGATGGCCATATCGGGTCGTATTCGTGCTTGGGGTATTTCAAATTTCCAAGCGTGGCGTTTGGCGCGAGTCATTGGATTATGCGAAACCCATCAGTGGGTGAAACCCTCGTTGATTCAGCCGCGTTATAACTTGTTGTTTAGACAAATCGAGCGTGATCTCATTCCATTGAGCGAGGCAGAGCAATTGGGCATGATTTGTTACAACCCGCTTGCCGGTGGATTGCTAAGTGCCAAGCACCAGTTCGCCGCAAAGCCCAACGACAACAGTCGATTTGGTCAAGGTGCAGCAATATGCACAGTTGGCCAAAGAGTGCAATATCCCGCTTGTGCAAATGGCTGTGGCGTGGGTCTTGGCCAATCCAGCGGTCACCTGTGCGATATTAGGTGCATCCCGAGTCGAGCAACTCCCAGATGTATTCAAAGCTTCAGACACTGTATTGACCGAATCAGTGATGACGCGCTTAAATGAAATCAGTCACGAGTTTCGAATGGGTGACGCCAGTCGTTAAATCAAAAGGGATCAATTACTATGAATCAACGAACCACACCCTACAAAATGTGGCATCAATCCATGACGGAACTCGAGGGATTGGGCGCGTACCGAGATTTTTTAATTGCCCATGCAAATTCCATGTTGGGACAATCGGCGACAGTTCAAGTCGAAGGTGTGCGCGCAGGGAGTTACCACGGCCGAACACCCACCTCTGCATTAGGTAATGCCTTTGTGTATCACCGAGTGCTCGATCAAATCATTGATAACGCGATTCATGCAGAGCGAAATGGATTTGATGCGTTTGTGATCGGATCTTTTAGCGAACCTTTTTTGAGAGAAATTCGATCAGCAGTCAATATTCCTGTGATTGGCATTTTGGAATCATCAATGTTGGTTTCATGTTCATTAGGTAAAAAAATTGCACCCATTGCCAACGCACCAGAAATTTCTTTTATTGTCCAGTCGGCTGTCGAAAAACATGGATTGCAAGAGCGCGTGTTGCAATCGGTATCGTTAGATCCTCCCATGCACGAAGCAGAAATGGTCGCTGCTGGAAAACCCCCAAAACCTGTTATTGAAGCTTTTTCTCGCGCAGCGCTCAATGCCATCACGCATCATGGTGCCGATGTGATTATTCCTGCTGAAGCGGTGTTGGCCACATTGGTGATTGCCAATCAAATCAAAACACTGCACGGCGCGCCAGTTGTTGATGTGATTGCAGTTGCATGGCGTTATGCAGTCATGATGATTGAATTGAAAGAGCGTTGCGGCTTGGGTGTGAGCCGTGTCGGGTCTTATGCGCAAAGCGATCCCGCATTGATTGATTTAATGGTGCGATGATTTCATTGGAATGATATAGGAGTTTGATATGGCTAAGCATGAATTTGATTGTGTAGTTGCAGGTTGTGGTGTGGCTGGTTTGTCTGCTGCTGTTGCTGCAGCACAAAAAGGTGCTAAGGTGGCTGTGCTTGAGCGTGCCCCTCAAGAAGAGCGCGGTGGACAAAGTCGCTATACAGAAGCTTATTTGCGAATGAAAAGTCATTCAGATGTGAGCGATGATTTTGAAACCCATTTGGCAGAAAACGGCAGTGGCAGTATTGATCCCGAATGGATTGAGCGTAGCGCCGATTCGCAAGAAAAGGGTTTGATTCGAGGCTTGAGTATGCTAGACCCTCACTTCATTGAAACATTTGCCAATCAAGCAGGTCCTACCATTGAATGGCTCACAGGTTTGGGTGCACGATTTGAATTTTTGCCCACACAATTTTTAACCAAGTCGCAACCGCGTTTGTTGCCCGTTGGTGGTGGTCAAAGTTTGGTTGATGTGTTAGCAAGTCAAGCAGAAAAATTAGGCGTCACATTTTTTTATCAAACCACCGCCGTATCCTTGATTGAAAATAAGCAAGCGCAAGTGGTGGGTATTCGTGCACGAACGAGTGGCACGGGTATTCAAGAGTTTCATGGCAAAGTGATGCTGGCCAGTGGTGGTTTTCAGGGCAATGCAGAATGGATGTCTCGCTATGTAGGGCCGCGCTCGGTGTATTTGAGGCCGATTTGTAAGGGCGGTTATTTCAATCGTGGTGAAGGCATAGGCATGGCATTGGATGTAGGTGCTGCCACTTGCGGTGACTTTGGTAGTTATCACGCTGAACCCGTTGATCCACGATCAGGTATATCAGAGCCTTCGGTTTTTATTTTCCCTTATGGTGTTTTGGTCAATCAAGATGGTGAGCGTTTTACCGATGAAGCGCCTGGAACAGTCGACGCCTTTTATGAACGCATCACGCGACGTATTTATGAACAAAAAGGGGGAATGGCTTGGGTGATTTTGGACGCGCGTCATCAACGCATTCCCAATTATCGTTTGGGTATTCGTACCGATAAACCACCCATCGTTGCATCAACCATTTCTCAGCTTGCATCTTTGATTCAGGTACCCGTTGACGCATTGAATCAAACCATACAAGCGTATAACCAAGGCTGCAGTGGTTCAGATTGGAAACCGTTGGAGTTGGATCACGTCAAGACAAAAGGCTTGAACCCACCCAAATCCAATTGGGCGTGCCCCTTAAATGAAGCGCCATTTCATGCTTATCCCATTATGTCTGCCAATGTATTTACGTTTGGCGGACTTAAGATTGATTCATCTGCGCGCGTGTTGCATGCGGATGGGGATGCGATTGAGGGTTTGTATGCTGCGGGTGAAATCGTTGGTACTTACTATGGCAATTACACAGGAGCCACGTCTGTTCTCAAAGGATTGGTTTTTGGTCGCTTGGCTGGATTGCATGTGAGTTCATCGCTGAGTCATGTTTAATCAATGAAAAAAGGCTAAATCATGAATCAAGATTTTTTGGGACGCGTTGTTTGGGTCACGGGTGCCAACGGCGGTATCGGTCAAGCTGTTGTTCAGGAATTCAGGCGTCGTGGTGCAATAGTGATTGCATCTGATTTAAAAGCAGATGTATCAATAGAAAATTCTGATTTTTCAACTCAACAAAGCGTACAGCTAGACGTCACAAAACGCTCGCAAGTGCATGCATTGTTGCAGCGTATTGCGACTCAATGCGGAACCGTTGATACCTTGATTAATGTGGCCGGTGTTGTATCTTTTGGTAGTGCGCAAGATTTATCTGAAGAGGAATGGGATCGTGTCATCGATATCAATCTCAAGGGAAGTTTTTTAACATCTCAATCAGTTCTTACGGGTATGAAAGAAAAAAAATTCGGCCGCATTATTCAAATGGGTTCAGTGGTTGGAAAAAATGCGGGCAATGCCAGACCATGGATCGATCCAAACGAACAAGCCAGGGCAAGTAACGTGGCGTATGGTGTATCTAAGGCGGGTGTGCACATCATGACTGGTTTTTTAGCCAGAGAAACGGCGTCTTTTGGTATTACAGTTAATGCGTTGGCGCCTGGGCCGATTGCAACTGAAATGACCAAAGGATTTCCTGATAATTTGCGTGCATTAATTCCGGTAGGGCGTATGGGTGAAACGAATGATATTGTTCATGCGGTGATGTTTTTGGCACATCAAGACGCTGGATTTGTTACGGGTGAAATTTTGAACGTGAATGGTGGAATGTGGAGTGATTGATTACACTTGCACATGTTGTGATATTTATAAAAGGAGACTCAAATGATCAAGCAAATTAAAAATTGGATTGGTTTAGGAGCGGCAATGATGCTTGTTAGCAGCTTTGTTTTTGGACAAGACAAGTATCCCAGCAAGCCTGTTCGCATCATTGTTCCGTTTGCAGCAGGGGGCGCGACCGATGTGCTCACACGCATTGCAGCAAGCGAATTAACCAAACGATTGGGTCAAAGCTTTGTGGTCGATAACCTCACGGGTGCGGGTGGTCTCATTGGGGCGGCGCAAGCGATTCGATCCAAGCCAGACGGCTACACACTATTGGCGGGCTCTCCTGGTCCTATCACCATCATGCCTGTAATTAGCAAAACGCCCGTAAGCTTTGATGTAGAAAAAGACGTAGTGCCCATCACATTAATTGCAGACAGTCCAGGCGCGATGGTGGTTGGAAAAAATTCTCCCTACAAATCCGTGCAAGAAGTGTTGGCTGCTGCGCGAGCCAATCCTGGAAAACTCTCTTGTGGCTCTTCAGGCGTTGGCGCATTCAGTCACCTCAATTGCGAATTGCTCAAATCATTAGCAAACATCAATGTGGTGCATATTCCTTATCGTGGTGCAGCTCCTGCATTGGTTGATTTGGTGGGTGGACAGTTTGATTTCATGATTGAAAATTACCCGTCACCACAAAAATTAATTGACTCCGGTGAGGCGCGTGCTTTGGGTGTTACATCACGTGTGCGTTTCCCTCTTAAGCCGACAACGCCAACCTTGGTGGAATCGGGTGTTCCTGGGCACATCATGTCGGCATGGATTGGTTTGATGGCGCCCGCGGGCACGCCAAAAGACATTATTCAATTGCTTTATTCTGAATTGGCTACTGCGATGAGAGATCCTTCGGTTCAAAAACGCATGGCTGACATGGGTGTTGTGCCTGGTGGAAACACACCTGCAGAGTTTGGTGTTTATTTGGCAAATGAGCGAGAGACCTATAAAGCACTGTCTGCAAAAACAGGTTTAAAGGTCGATCAATAAGCTTTAATTGAATTTGCCTGCTGTAGCACCCGCATCAATCATCATCATTTGCCCTGTGATGTTGATGGCAGCATCGGAGACCAAAAACACGGCCATGCGCGCAAAGTCATCTGCATTGGGTATGCGACCTAGAGGCAATGATTTTGCAGATTTTTCTAAGGATTGTTGAGCATCTGCACCCATATTTTCGATGGCCTGTCTAAAAAATGGTGTGTCGATAACAGTGGGTGCAATTCCATTAACGCGCACGCCAAGTGGGCCCATTTCTAAAGACAACGATTTGACGAGTCCAGCAATAGCGTGCTTGCTAGCGGTGTAGACGCTGCGATCAGCACGGCCCATTACGCTTTGCAAGGAACCCGTGAGTAGCAAACTGGGTTGACGTCCATGGATCAAACTGCGCAAGGCCGCTTGAGCTGAAAAAATCGTTCCCAATACATTGACCTCAATAACGGATCGAATATCTTTTTCTTGGGCCTCTAGCAAAGAACCCGAGAAGGGGACACCTGCATGGGCTAAAAAAATATCCAAGGGCCCGCCCAAGCATTGAACAGATTGCTCGATCAGTTTTTGGCATTGGGCCGGTTGGGTGATATCGCAAGCCAATACGTGAAGCAGGGTGTTATTGGCGCCCAATTGTTGAAAAGCTTTCTCTAAGGCAAAGAGGTCGGTGTCGGCAATCACCACATGGGCCCCTGCGTTTAA